>NZ_BCAI01000010.1:0-189219 GCF_001293805.1 Pseudoalteromonas sp. SW0106-04
AAGCTGCTAAAGTGATAAGTGCTAAAGTTGAAGTCATGCGTTTCATAATAAGTATCCTTCTGGACTGAAAACTAAAATCTGAAATTGATGTTTAAACTAAGCGCTTAAGCTTGTTCAAACTCTTCTTTTGACAGCTCACCGTTACCATCGGTATCTAGCTTGTCGAAGTGTTTGCTAAGCTCTGCATCCACTGCTGCTTCTTGCTTGCTGATAGCGCCATTGCCGTCTGCATCTAAAGTAGAGAAATCTGCTGCAAACGCTGCGCTTGAAGCTGCTAAAGTGATAAGTGCTAAAGTTGAAGTCATGCGTTTCATAATCAATATCCTTCTTTACTTGTTGAAATCTGTATCAGTAACGTTCTGTGCTAATTGCTACTGCGTTTTAAACTCACCCTGACTATTACAAGTCCGGTGCCAACATTAAAAAAGCATTATTTATCATGTAGATATATGTAAATCAGGGGAATTAAGAGCCGTTACACTATGTTTTTCTGTTGCTCTTTTGCGACATAGTTCAGGCTTAAAAGATAATATCTATATTTTTCAAGAGGTTATTTTGCAACTTCTCACCTTGAATTCAGCCAATTACCTGCCTGGATTGAGCTGAAGGTGACTTTTAACTGAATGAAAGTGTAATGCCATCATTCTCATAAATTATTTTTTATGTTTATTTTCATAAAATTCAGCAACTTAAAACTTAAATGACTATTTGTAAGGGGATTTTGATTGAGCCCCGACTGCACACCAAGCGTTGTGTTGCTTTTTAGCAACAACGCATCTTTGGTTCAGTAAAGAGATGGAATTTAGAACAAAAAGAAATACAGAAGAGATAAAAAACAATTGAGTGCCTACGCTAGGTATCCACGCCTCAACGCCACTCAACGAGTGACGTTAAGTCACTGCCACGAGATAGAAAAGGGAGAGCATGGTGGCAGGAATTAATCCTGAAGCGACGCCCGGCTCAGGCATCCACGCCTTCGCGTTCGGCCCTCAACGAGTGACGTTAAGTCACTGTCACGCGATAGAAAAGGGATAGCATGGTGGCAGGAATTAATCCTGAAGCGACGCCCGGCTCAGGCATCCACGCCTTCGCGTTCGGCCCTCAACGAGTGACGTTAAGTCACTGTCACGCGATAGAAAAGGGATAGCATAGTGGCCGGAATTCATCCTGAAGCGACGCCCGGCTCAGGCATCCACGCCTTCGCGTTCGGCCCTCAACGAGTGACGTTAAGTCACTCGCAGTCGCAAGCGACCGTGCCTCACCCACGCCAGAATGTTGGGGTAAACAGCACGAGGAGAGTAAATATCTCTAACCGGCCAAAGACCATTGCCAATGTCAGGATCCACTTTGCGCTATCACTAATGTCACCATAGTGAGCGGCTACTTCACCCAAGCCTGGACCCAGGTTATTAAGGCAGGCGGCGGTCGCCGAGAAGGCAGTGATATTATCTAGCCCCGTCCCCATCAGGCTGATCATAATAATTACAAACACCAAGGCATAGGCAGAGAAAAAGCCCCATACCGCCTCTACAACCTTATCTGGTAGGGCTTTACGACCTAGCTTAATCGAATAGATGGCGCGCGGGTGGACCAAACGGTTAAGCTCTCGGATACCTTGTAAGTAAAGTAAAAACACCCTCACTACTTTCATTCCCCCGCCTGTGGAGCCCGCACAACCACCAATAAAACTGGAAAAGATCAGCAGCATGGGTAGAAACAGCGGCCAAGCGGAGAAGTTATCGGTCGCAAAACCGGCGGTGGTACTGATGGAAACGGCCTGAAACATCGCTTGGTCGAGAGTTTCATCACCATTAGCGTAAATGTTATTAGAGGAAAGCACTGCGAAACAGATAATGATGAGCGCCACTTGAATCAGAAAAAACGCTTTAAACTCAGGGTCGCGCAAATAAACTTTGCCACTACGACTGGCCACAGCTGCATAGTGCAGTGAAAAGTTGATTGCCGCAATTAGTAAAAACACCACACAGATCAGGTTAATCACGGGGCTATCAAAGTGCCCCATCGACGCATCATAGGTAGAGAAACCACCAATGGCTATGGTTGAAAAGGCATGACAAATCGCATCAAACCAATTCATTCCCGCAATCCAATAAGCCAGCGTGCAAGTTAAGGTAAGCGACACATAGATATACCACAGGTGTTTTGCCGTATCGGCAATTCGTGGTGTCATTTTTGAATCTTTCACCGGCCCTGGCGTCTCAGCACGGTACAGCTGCATCCCACCCACGCCAAGCATAGGGAGCACGGCAACGGCAAGTACGATGATCCCCATACCGCCCAGCCATTGTAATTGCTGACGATAGAAAAGCACCGACTTAGGTAAATATTCTATGCCTGTAAGTACAGTCGCACCGGTAGTGGTCAGCCCAGAAAACGCCTCAAATACGGCGTCTGCCATTGATAACTTGGGTGCATCTAGAAAAATCAGCGGTAAAGATGCGAACGAGCCCAGCACCAGCCAAAACAACACCACAATTAAAAAGCCTTCCCGAGCCTTTAAATCTCCATGTTCATTACGGTTGGGGTAGTAGGCAATTAAGCCAGCAATGACGCTAAAGACAAAAGCGAGAATAAAAGGTAAGCCGCCACCGTCTTTGTATATTAGCGAGACCAAGGCTGGCGGCACCATAGTGATGCTGAATAACGCCACCAGCTGGCCCAGTATTTTTATTATCGTGCGGTATTGCATCTAGCGCATCGCCGTGACTTTTGTTTGCATGTTATTGTCTTACTGTTTTATTTTTAACTCAACAGTACCGTGGCTTAAATCAAAGATATCTTTTATCGCTGCATGGCTTTGGCGCTCATCAATACATATCTGCCAACGAATGGCGCTATCGTATTGCTTCTCAATATCAAGGACTTGATAGTGAGTTTGCAACCTTTGCTCTATGACTCCCTGTAGAGCATAGTCACTGTCGCCAATGAGTACCACACTAGGCACCTTAACCTGGGTAACTAGTTGCGCCAGCGCGTTATTAAGCGTACCGCCATAGGCACGAACCAACCCACCGGTCCCAAGCTTAATACCACCGAAGTAACGCGTTGTCACAGCACAAATTTCGCCAAGGCCACTGCCTTGGAGTACATTCAGCATTGGTTTTCCAGCAGTCCCATTGGGCTCGCCATCATCGGAAAAGCCATACACATGGCTGCCTCCTGGAGCCCCTGCTACATGAGCCCAGCAGTTATGGCGGGCATCGGGGTAACGGCGATTGATATCGGCGATAAAGTCCTTTGCCGCACTAATATCCGGCGTGTGCGCCACATGCACAATAAAAGTGCTCTTTTTGATTTCTTCTTCGTAACTTAAGGGCTCACTAGGGTAAGAGTATTCAGACATAACGGCAGGATCATTGATAGCAAACTGCGGGGCACTTAGGCCCCGCAGTGAATGGGTGGTTAATCGAGCTCTAGCTCGCGAGTCATATTCTCAAGGTTGTCTTCGTGAACAATGATATTGTCCTCAATACGAATACCACCGAAAGGCTTAAGCTCTGCGACCTTGTCCCAATTAATATGCTGATTATTATCTGTCGCTGCTAAATCACCAAGCAAGGAATCGATAAAGTACAATCCAGGTTCAATGGTAAATACTTGATTCACTTCAATCTTACGCGTGCAACGCAGGAACGGGTGACCTTCAGGCGGCTCTTGGTGTGCGCCCTGCTCGTCAGCCATAAAACCACCCACATCATGTACTTGTAAACCAATATGATGGCCTAAACCATGTGGGAAGAATGTTGAAGTAATGCCTTTGGCAACAATTTCATCGGCCGATAAGTTGACGATGTTAAAGTCACTCAGTGTTTGCGCCACACGTTGGTGACAGTCAAGGTGTAACTCACCATACAACTTGCCAGGCGCTAACTGGTTACATAGTGCAATTTGATGCTGCTTCATAGTGGCAACAAGCTCAGCAAATTCCCCTTCACCAGTAAAGTCATAGGTTCGAGTAATATCGGCTGCGTAGCCATTGAAGTTCGCACCAGCATCAATCAAAAAAGAACGATGGCTAGCAGGAGCAACACGATCAAAGTGCGTGTAGTGCAAAATGGCGCAGTTTTCGTTTAGCGCCACAATGTTGCCGTAAGGCGTGTCATTTTCGCTGTGTTGGGTCGCTAAAAGATAGGCTTGTTGAATTTCAAATTCAGACTTGCCTTGGAAAAACGCATCTCGCGCAGCTTTGTGACCTTGTACAGCGATTTTATTCGCCTCACGCATACAAGCAAGTTCGTACTGCGTTTTGTAGGCACGGTGGTAATGATAAAAGTTCATTACCGGCTCTGGATTCATCAGCTCAAAACCCAAAGCTTGAGCGACTTCCAAGTATTCGCCAATATATGCAAATCGTGCCTTATCATAGGGTAGTAACTTTTCTACCTGATCCGGTTTCACTAGCAGTTCAATATCAAAGTAGTCAGCCCAATACTCATTCGGCTCATCGGGGACCTTGTGCCAAAAGTCCACAGGGCGATAGAAAATCAACTTTGGCTTATCAGTGCCATTCGCGACAATCCAACAGTGTGGATTATCGATCACTGGCAACCAGGCCTTAAATTGTGGATTCACCTTAAACGGGTAGTACATATCGTCTAAGAACTGGCGCTTCGCCTGGCCAGAATGGAAAACAACACCGTCTAGGTTTTCGCGTTCGATAATTTCGCGCGTGCGCTTTTGCAAGGTTGCAATATGTTCAGCGTATAACACCGCTAATTTATTCATGTATCACCCACTTTGCTAAATATTATTAACTGCAGTCTATCACAGCCGCCAGCTGTGCGGCTAACCACCTATGCGCATATCAAGAATAGACGCTAGGATGTTTTCATTTTTGCCTTGTTTAGTAAGGTATACTTGCCGATAAGCAAATACATTTTTGACATAGTCGCGCGTTTCCCGATACGGGATCAATTCAATCCACAGCTCCGCAGGCATAGCTTGATCCGGTAACCATTTACGTACACGGTGATAACCCGCATTGTAAGACGCTGTTGCTAGCACTTGGTTGCCATTAGTTTTACCCTCTAAGTACTTTAGGTACTTGGTGCCCAAATTGATATTGGTACTGGGCTCGTACAAACGCCGTGAAGACACGGTACTACGATTAATATACTTCGCGGTGCTAGGAAGAAGCTGCATTAAGCCACGCGCATTGGCCCGAGAGCGGGCATCCGGAGCAAAAGAGCTCTCACGCCGAGCAATAGCAATACTCCAATCCATATCCACCTTGTTGCGGCGGCTATAGCGCTTAAATAAGTCGGTGAATGCATCGGGGAAGCGTAAATCCACGTAATCCCAAGCCTTTATACGCGCTAATGTAAAGATGGTACTGTCATGCCAGCCTTGTTCACCGGCTAATACCGAAGCCGCTAGTTTCTCCGCTTCACTTGAAGTGTCTATTAGGTAATTCCATTCCCTGCGCGCGCTGGTGTAGCGCTTCAGTTCATGCAAACGTTTGGCGCGTTTGAAGCCTGGCGCCTGAGCCACCTTTTCCTTCAACCCAGGCGGCAACATCAACTGTTTACTATTGAGGTTAACCGGTTGGTCCAAGCGTGCGGCGGCAAGAAAGCCATAATAATCTCGTTGTTGTGCCAGCGGCAGCCATATATCTTGAGCCTCTTGTGCCCGCCCTTGACGAAAATAGCTGTATGCAAGCCAGTATTTATGGCCATTGCTGAGATTGGTTTTATTAGTGAAGTATGCTGATATCCCTGGCCAATCTTGCTCTCTGAGCATATTCGCCAGATGCCACTGCATGAGCTTTTTATCATGGCCCGCATCGGGCACTTTATTTAACCAAAACTTCGCTTCATCATGCTGTTTTACCGCTAATGCATAAGCAAAGGCATAGTTAATTTCCTGACGTTGCTCATCGGTAAAAGTGAACATGTTATCGAGTTTGGTCCATGCTCGAATCGCTAGTTCCGGATCTCGCCATACCAAACGCTTAACGCCATAATGGGCAATTTCCGCTTCTTTGCTGCTTTTGTTTTTGAATCGGTACAAACCTGCTGCAGCACTGGGGTCTTTGCGCACCGCAGAATATAAATCCGCTAAATAACGCTCATTTTTCGGTAGCAATGTTTTCAGGTAGCGCAGCAAGTGGTGTTCGCCCTCTCGTGCTGCCAGCCCTACCCGTTGCCATACCCGTTGTGGGGTTTGCATCCCAGCATCACGCCACTTAGCGAACAAGGAATCACACTGTTTCGGTTGAGATTGTCCAACCACCCAGAGATCAGCAACTTGCGCTAATATTGCTCGCTCAGGGGCACCTAGTTGCAATTGAAAATCTAGGTACTGGCACTTTAACTGCGCATCGCTTGTCGGTTGATAGTTAGCAACAAAGTCGGCTTTTCGTCCTCTTTTAGCTAAGTAGTTAAGCCAGGCTCGACGCACCGGCCACTCGAGGGGAGTATTTTGGTACACGCTTAAAAAGCGCTCTATTTCTGTTTGATATTTTAACTGCGGATGGCGTTTATAAAAGGCCATCTCGACATAAGGCTTAAGGGGGTGATCGAGTTGGCTATTGAGGCGCTTAAACTCTTTATAGTTGCCTGACCAGGCCACCTTTTCCGCCTCTAAAAAATCGTCATTGTCACTGGCTAAAGAAGCACTGGAGGCGTGCAGTAGGGATGCAGCCAGTAACACATGTATAAATCGTTTCATGATAATCCTACGTTTTATCGCGCGAAACACAGGTAACGGAATAACACTAAAAATGCTCAAAAAGGCACGTTACCATTATTGGTTCAGCGAACCATCTTAACTGTACTACATTAATGGATGAGTTTTGACCTTTAGTAACCGCATCTATACGTGTTTTGGTCGCATCTCGTATCAGCGTTAATTTTTAACCGAATGTAAATTTTAGCCGGAAATTTTCATTGCATTTTCGGATTAAAGACGCGACACTGATCGAAAACCCAACTCATCGTACCAGTTTCACATGAAACAAAGGGAGATACCCATGATATTTCAGAGCGATTCCTTTGTAGTCTCTTTTATAAAGGACCAAATTGCTGAGTTTAAGTTCACTGTACCTGGTTCAGTGAATAAACTATCTCAACAAACCTTAAACGACTGCTTAGAGGCCATCAAAGAATTACGTCAACGTGACGACATTAAAGGCATGGTATTTACCAGCGATAAAGATCACTTCATCGTTGGTGCTGATATTTTTGAATTCCTACCCACTTTCCAAAGACCAGAGCAAGAGCTTGTAAGCTGGATTAAAAACGCAACCGATGTGTTTGATGCTTTAGAAGACTTACCTTTCCCTACTATCAGTGCCATCAATGGTATGGCTCTTGGCGGTGGCTGTGAGTGGGTTCTGGCGACTGATTTCCGTGTTGGTAGCAGCAAAGCTAAAATCGGTTTACCTGAGACCAAACTGGGTATTATGCCCGGCTTTGGTGGCACCGTGCGTTTACCTCGTATCATCGGTGCAGACAATGCCATGACTTGGATCACTACGGGTCAGGAAAACCGCGCCAATGATGCACTAAAAGTAGGTGCACTTGATGCTGTGGTTGCTGATGACGTACTTGTTGATGCATGTATCAATATGCTGGAGCAAGCCATTGCGGGTAAGCTTGATTGGCAAAAGCGCCGCGCAACAAAACAAGCGCCATTGAAGATGAATAAGGTGGAGCAAGGCATGAGCTTTGCCATGGCCGAAGGCATGGTTATGGGCAAAACTAAAGGCCACTACCCAGCGCCAGTGCTTGCAGTGAAAACCATTAAAGAAGCCGCAAATATGAGTCGCGACGAAGCCATGGCAGTAGAAAATGCCAACTTCGCCAAGCTGGCTAAAACCAATGAAGCGGCTGCGCTAACCGGTATTTTCTTGAACGATCAGTTCATTAAAGGCAAAGCTAAAAAGCAAGCCAAGGGTAGTAGTGTCACCATCAACCAAGCTGCGGTACTAGGTGCAGGCATTATGGGCGGCGGTATTGCTTACCAGTCAGCCTACAAAGGCACACCTATTGTCATGAAAGACATTAACCAAGATGCTCTCGACTTAGGTATGGGCGAGGCAGCAAAGCTACTTGGTAAAAAAGTAAAACGCGGCCATATGAACATGGATAAGATGGTCGGCGTACTAGGAAAAATCAAACCGACTCTCAACGATGCGGATGTGCAAAGTGCTGATATCGTAGTTGAAGCCGTGGTTGAGAATCCGAAGGTGAAAAAAGCGGTATTAAGCGACCTTGAGAAAACCTTAGGTGACAATGCTGTACTAACATCAAATACGTCGACTATTCGTATTGATGAACTTGCCACAGCGCTAGAGAAACCTGAAAAATTCTGCGGTATGCACTTTTTCAACCCCGTTCCAAAGATGCCTTTGGTAGAAGTGATTCGTGGCGAGAAAACCTCAGAAGATACCGTTAACGCTGTAGTCGACTATGCCCTTAAGCTAGGTAAGTCGCCCATCGTTGTGAATGACTGCCCTGGGTTTTTCGTAAACCGTGTGCTATTCCCCTACTTTGCTGGCTTCAGCAAAATGGTCAGCGAAGGAATCAGCTTCGCAAAAATCGATAAAGTCATGGAAAATGTCTTTGGTTGGCCAATGGGGCCCGCCTACCTACTAGACGTGGTGGGTATTGATACCGCCTTCCATTGCACTGGCGTGATGGCTGAAGGCTTCCCTGAGCGTATGGCTCGCCAAGAGAAAGATCCAGTCGCCGTGTTTGCAGAAGCTAAACGCTATGGTCAGAAAAATGGCAAAGGCTTCTACAGCTATGCTCCTGATCGCCGTGGCCGTTTGAAGAAGAGCCATGATGACGAGGCATTAAAGTTACTATCAACGCTGAGCGACAGTGAGAAAGACGTTGATAAGCAGGAAATGATCGACCGCTGTATGGTACCGATGATCAACGAAGTACTGCTTTGCCTACAAGAAAACATCATTGCTTCACCACAAGAAGCAGACATGGCGTTGGTATATGGTATTGGCTTCCCGCCGTTCAGAGGCGGTGTATTCCGCTATTTAGACCAAGTCGGCCTGGCTAGATTTGTAGCAACTGCCGATAAGTACGCACACCTTGGTGCGATTTACCAAGTATCTGACCAAACACGTCAATGGGCCGAGCAAGGCCGCGTGTTTTATCAAGTGGAGGGACAATAATCATGAATAATGTTGTCATCGTTGATTGTATTCGTACACCTATGGGCCGCTCAAAAAATGGCGTATTCCGCCACAAGCGTGCTGAGGACCTTAGTGCCCACTTGATGAAAGGCCTATTAGAGCGCAACCCTGCTGTGGATCCTGCGTCAATAGACGACATCTATTGGGGTTGCGTACAGCAAACCTTAGAACAAGGCTTTAACGTCGGCCGTAACGCCGCACTGTTGGCGGGTATTCCACACACAGTGCCAGCAGTCACTGTAAACCGATTATGCGGCTCATCAATGCAAGCGTTGCATGATGCGGCACGCGCAATTATGACCGGTGCCGGCGACACATACCTTATCGGGGGTGTGGAGCATATGGGCCATGTACCAATGACCCATGGTAATGATTTCCACCCAGGGCTCGCTACTTCTGTAGCTCAAGCCGCAGGTGTGATGGGACTAACAGCTGAATATCTTGCCACCTTGCACGGTATTAGCCGCGAGCAACAGGACCAGTTCGGCGCTCGCTCACACCAACGCGCTCATGCAGCCACAATAGAGGGTCGCTTTAAAAGCGAGATCCTACCGATGGAAGGCCATGATGAAAGTGGTGCATTGACCTTGGTTGAAGATGATGAAGTTATTCGTCCAGAAACCACCGTCGAGGGTTTATCTCAGCTTCGTCCTGTATTTAACCCGGCCTCGGGTAGCGTCACTGCAGGCACATCTTCAGCGTTGTCTGACGGTGCTTCTGCCATGTTGGTTATGAGTGAAGACAAAGCTAAAGAGCTAGGCTTGCCAATTCGTGCTCGTGTTAAGTCAATGGCGGTCGCCGGCTGCGATCCATCAATTATGGGTTATGGTCCGGTCCCTGCGACTAAGAAGGCATTGGCGCAGGCAGGCATCAGCATTGATGATATTGACGTTGCTGAGCTTAATGAAGCATTCGCAGCGCAGTCTTTACCAGTGCTTAAAGACTTAGGTCTACTGGATAAGGTCGATGAAAAAGTGAATCTAAATGGCGGTGCAATTGCACTTGGGCATCCATTGGGTTGCTCTGGTTCACGGATCAGCACCACGCTTATCAATATTATGGAAGATAAGGACGCTAAATACGGCCTTGCAACCATGTGTATTGGTTTAGGCCAAGGTATTGCTACGGTGTTCGAACGTCCATAGCCACATCAGCTTGGTGACAAAAAGGCGGGTTAAGCATTATTGCTCCCGCCTTTTTTCTTATCTAAAGTTTGGGTAAACTAGCGCTTTTATTCTAAGGCAACGACACCAATGAACTTTGACCAAGCTGACCATGTTCTTGACGCCATGGGCCTACGTTGCCCCGAACCGGTGATGATGGTGCGCGGCACCGTGCGCAAAATGCGCCAAGGCGAGACCCTGCTAATCACCGCTGATGACCCTTCAACGACTCGTGATATTCCCAGTTTTTGTCGTTTTATGGACCACACCTTGGTGGCCCAGAAAACCGAGCAAGCCCCGTATCAGTATTTGATCAGAAAAGGCCAGTAGGCCTTATTCAAACACTTGATTGACTGTTACCAAGGGCTTTTTAAAGCGAGAGAAATTGATAGACACTTTGTACCAACCTTTCTCCTCTGGCGTAAAGCTAAAATAGTTGTATACGCTGTTGCAGTCTGCCTGAACTGGTAGGCCAAGCTCTAACGTTTTATCAAGCCCTTCGTCAAGATAACCGCAATTATAACCAGCACTCCATTGAGCATCGGCTATTTTGAACTCATAGGCCTTCCCCGGCGTAGAGAAGCGAATTTTGGTCTCATAGATGGCTGGCGCCACTCGTTGCATTTGATACTCTGGCTGTGCATCCCACAACGAGAAATCACCACGCAAGAATAACGGCTTTTTCACTTCCTCAGCAGGCACGATATCATCGATAGTCACTGAGCTTGAGCAAGCCCCCAATAGTAAGGCTGAAACGAGTAACGGAATTTGCTTTGTCATTATTATTTGTTTCCACTTTAAGCGCACTTTTCTCCAGTCTAAGAAATTAGTGCAAAGGCTTCAATAAAAAAGCCAGCTTAATGCTGGCTTTTACTATCACTATGAAAAATACTCACTATTTCTGTAAAACAGAAATGTCAGCAACTTGCAGAAACAGCGATTGTAATTGTGACAATAGCGCCAAGCGATTGTTCTTAACGGCATCATCGTCAGCCATCACCATTACGTTATCGAAAAAGGCATCAACACTTTGACGTATATTCGCCAATTCACTTAATGCCTGCTGATAATCGCCCTGTTCGTACAATGGCGATAACTTCGCTTGATAGGCCGCTACTTGCTCAGCCAAAGTCTGCTCGGCAGGCTCTTGAAGTAACGCTTTATCAATGGCACCGACTTCCTTGATGCCATTTTTGCTGAGGATATTACCCACTCGTTTATTTGCCGCTGCCAGCGCTTCTGCAGGCTCTAAGCTACGGAAATGGCTTACCGCCTTTACACGCAGGTCGAAATCAAGGGGTTTAGAAGGTCGACGCGCCAGCACAGCCTGGATTACATCAACGGCAATACCCTGCTCTTGATACCAAGTACGGAAACGCCCTAGGAGGAAATCAAATACATCCTCAGCGACATTACTGTTACTGAGCTTATCAGCAAACAGTTGCTGTGCTTTGGCGATAATATCAAGCACATCTAAAGGTAGTTGCTTCTCTACCATGATCCGAAGCGCACCAATTGCTGCACGACGCAGGGCAAATGGGTCCTTGTCACCTTTCGGAGCTTGGCCGATACCAAAAATACCCACTAAGGTGTCGAACTTATCTGCCAGAGCCACAGCACAAGCGATAGTGCTATGTGGTAATTCATCCCCAGAGAAACGCGGCATATATTGCTCGTTCATGGCATTGGCGACATCTTCATGCTCACCGTCATGACGTGCATAATGCATCCCCATCACGCCTTGAACATCAGTGAACTCCATCACCATCTCTGTCATTAGGTCGGTTTTACTTAACAAACCGGCCCGCTCTGCTAAAGCTTTATCGGCACTCAATTGCTCTGCAATGTAGCCTGATAGCGCGCTAATTCGCTCTGATTTATCTTTCAAGGTACCTAGTTGTTTTTGGAACAACACGGAATCAAGAGACGCTAAGCGGCTTTCCAATGTTTTCTTTTTATCTGCCTCATAAAAGAACTGTGCATCAGCCAAACGTGGGCGCACTACTTTCTCATTTCCAGAGATCACTACACTTGGGTCTTTACTCTCAATATTGGAAACAAATAAGAATTTATTAATCAGCTTGCCATTGCTATCGAGCAGTGGGAAGTATTTTTGGTCGTCTTTCATGGTGTAGATCAGTGCTTCATCTGGCACATCCAAGAACTCTTCTTCAAAAGAGGCGGTTAACGTCACCGGCCATTCAACCAGCGAGGTCACTTCCTCTAACAGTTCTTCATCCATCGCAACCTGGGCACCCACTTTTGCTGCAGCGGCATCAATTTGATTACGGATCATCGCTTTGCGCGCCTCGTAATCCGCGACAACGTAGGCTTCCTGCAGCTTAACTAGCGCCTCATCGGCGTGATGAATCGCGACTTTCTCTGGGTGATGGAAGCGATGCCCCTGAAGCTCGTTACCGATCGCTTTACCAAGAATTTCACCTTGAACTAAGCTTGCACCGTAGAAAATGGTCGCGGTGTGTACCGGGCGAATAAACTGAGTCTTGTTAGCTCCCCAACGCATAGGTTTAGGGATAGGTAGTTTAGTTAATGCCTTAGCTACGGCGTCTACAATCAGCTCTTGTACCGCCTGACCAGGAACATTGGCCTTGTGTAGTAACCACTCGCCTTTATCGGTGATATGGCGCTCCGCATCGCTGACTTCAATACCACAGCCACGAGCCCAACCCAATGCCGCTTTGGTTGGGTTGCCATCGGCGTCAAACGCAGCTTTGACTGCTGGGCCACGCTTCTCGACCACTTTGTCTTGTTGTTTTTCGTCCAGTTGCAACACCATCAACCCCAACCGGCGAGGCGATGCATACCACTGCACACCTTGGTGCCCGAGAGTAAGCTCGTCCAGTTGTGCGGTTAATGCATCAGCAAAGGCTTCTGCAAGTGTGCGCAGTGATTTCGGTGGTAACTCTTCAGTACCAATTTCAACTAAAAGATTCTGTTGTAACATAGGTATTCTTAATCCTTACACAGCGGGAATCCGAGCGCTTCACGCGCCGCGTAGTAACTTTCTGCACAGGCTTTAGATAAGGCTCTAACGCGCAGAATATAACGTTGTCTCTCTGTCACTGAGATAGCGTGACGTGCATCGAGAAGGTTGAATGCGTGCGATGCCTTCATCACTTGCTCATAAGCTGGTAATGGCAACTCTGCTTCTATGAGTTTTTGGCTTTCCTTTTCGCACTGGTCGAATTGCTTAAATAGCGCATCAACGTCGGCATGTTCGAAATTGTATTTCGACTGCTCTACTTCGTTTTGGTGGAAAACATCACCATAGGTCACTTTGCCCATCGGGCCGTCAGCCCACACGAGGTCGTAAATACTGTCCACACCTTGAATATACATGGCTAAACGCTCTAGACCATAGGTGATTTCGCCGGTTACTGGCGCGCACTCAAGCCCCCCTACTTGCTGGAAATAGGTGAACTGCGTGACTTCCATGCCATTTAGCCACACTTCCCATCCTAATCCCCAAGCACCCAGAGTTGGCGATTCCCAGTTGTCTTCAACAAAACGGACTTCATGCTTAAGTGTGTCAATTCCCAATGCAGCGAGTGAGCCCAAGTATAGGTCTTGGATATTGTCCGGAGACGGCTTTAAAACTACCTGAAATTGATAGTAATGCTGTAGGCGGTTAGGGTTTTCACCATAGCGGCCATCGGTAGGACGGCGACAAGGCTGCACATACGCACTCGACATTGGCTCTGGGCCAACGGCTTTTAAAAAGGTGAGTGGATGAAACGTGCCTGCGCCCACTTCTAGATCAAAAGGCTGTGCAATAACACAGCCCTGCTGTGCCCAGTAATCCTGTAACGCTAGGATAAGGCCTTGAAAGGTTTGTAAGTCGTATTTTTGCATAATGAGGTTAGATTCTGCTGCTTTGAGTGCGGTTTTATTGCTCACAGTATACCTGCTGCCACGCTGTGTTTTAAGCAGTTTCTTTTACAGTGGCTCTGTAGCTAACAGCCCCTTCCTTTCACATTCATAATCTATTCATTTAAACATCACTGAATTATTTCTTCTCACCTAGTTCATTATTCGTATTTTTAATTCTTCTTTATTGCATTATCAGCAAAGCAGTCTGTCTTTGTTAAATTAGTATTAACCACGCTTTAACCAATAAAATATAACTAAGATAGGATTTGAAATGAAAAAGACACTTTTAGCCACAGCGGTATTCGCTGCATCCACCGGTATAGCCACTGCACAAAGCGCCCCTAGTTTTACTGGCATGGCGGCACAGATGGAGATCGATAATACCTGTATTATCCGTTTTAATGACTCGGTTTCTCGCTTCGATGTCGAAGGTAAAGCACGCGGTATGTTGACTAAGGCACAAGCTCAAGCCAAGCACCTATATAAAAATGCGATCAAAGGTATGGCTGTTAATATGAGCTGCGCTAAAGCGAAAACGGTATTTGCAAACGAGGCCGATGTGATGCGCTTCACCGAAGATGGCATTGCCTATGCCTCACCAGCAAAAAAAGGTAAGCCCGGTGGCGGCGGCAGTCAATCTCAACAAACGCCTTGGAGCGTCACGCGTGTTGGAGGTCCAGTGGATGGTTCCGGCTATACCGCTTGGGTACTCGATACCGGTATTGACTTAGACCATGCTGATCTCAACGTTGATGCTAACCGTGGCTTTACCGCTTTTTCTAAAGGGCGTGACGCAGACATGGATGATGGCAATGGTCATGGTACTCATGTCGCCGGCACTATCGCTGCTCTTAATAACGGTATCGATGTCGTTGGTGTTGCAGCAGGTGCTGATGTGGTCCCTGTAAAAGTACTCGATTCTCGCGGTTCTGGCAGCTGGTCTGGGGTACTAGCAGGTATTGATCATGTCGCCGCTAATGCCTCATCAGGCGACTGTGCAAATATGAGTTTAGGCGGAGGCTTCAATCAGGAACTTAACGATGCGGTCGAAAATGCTGCACAACAATCGGGAGCCTTTTTTGTAGTGGCCGCAGGCAATGAAAGCCAAGATGCCAATAATGTCTCTCCAGCGAGCGCCTCCCATAACCGGGTTTATACTATTTCAGCAACAGATAGCAGCGACCGCTTTGCTAGTTTCAGTAACTTTGGCAACCCACCTATCGATTATGCCGCACCTGGAGTCGGTATTCTTTCCACACGCCAAGGGGGTGGCACTACCACAATGTCTGGCACATCAATGGCTTCACCAGCGGCGTGCGCGGTGATCATGATGAGCAATGGTAATCCAGGCACAGACGGATCGGCGTTGAGTGATCCAGATGGCAATGCCGATGATATTATCCATCTTTAATATTAAGTATTAAATCAAAAAAAGCCCTTACATGTTTGTGTAAGGGCTTTTAGTTATACGTTATTAGGCTTTATTTCTACACATCTAGATTCACAACACGAAGTGCGTTTTGCTCGATAAAGTCACGGCGCGGCTCTACTTGGTCACCCATTAGAGTTGCAAACAATTGGTCTGCCGCTATAGCGTCCTCAATGGTCACTTTAAGCATACGGCGAGCACTAGGATCCATCGTCGTTTCCCACAGCTGTTCAGGGTTCATCTCACCCAGTCCTTTGTAGCGCTGGGTGTATAGGCCACGCTTAGAATCGGCAATTAACCACTCTAGTGCTTCAACAAAGCTGCTCACTGGCTGCGTTTTCTCCCCGCGTTGAACATAAGCGCCTTCTTGCATCAGGTCTGTGATTTTCTCACCTGTAACACTAATACGCTGATAGTCTTTGGAGGTTAAGAAATCGTGGTTCAGTACATAGACTTTATCAACCCCGTGCTGACGAATATTGATCAGCGGATAATAGAGTTTACGCTCTTCGTCGAATTGCGTGTGTGCGCTGAAAATAGCCGCATCTTCATCTTTAGCAATTAAATCTTCTACCAGTGTTTTCGTCCATGCTAACACCTTCTCTTCATTATCAAGCTCAGACTCACTAATACGAGGTTGGTAGATTAAGCTGTTCATCATTGAAGATGGGTACTTTCTCGCTAAACGTTCAATGACTTTTTCGGTGCTCTGATAATCGCGAACTAGATTCTCTAGCGCGTTATCTTGAATAGCACTTGCTCCCTCACTGGTATACAGTGCGGCACCGTTTAGTGCGAGAGAAGTTAAGTACTCAACGAGTGCATTATCATCTTTGATATACCGCTCTTGCTTACCTTTTTTAATTTTGTACAGCGGTGGCTGAGCAATATAGACATAACCACGCTCAATGATTTCTGGCATTTGACGATAAAAGAAAGTCAGTAGCAGAGTACGGATGTGCGAGCCATCTACGTCAGCATCGGTCATGATAATAATACGATGATAGCGAAGTTTTTCAGGGTCGTATTCATCACGGCCAATACCACAACCTAACGCCGTAATGAGCGTAGCCACCTCTTGTGAGCTAAGCATTTTATCAAAACGGGCTTTTTCAACGTTTAGGATTTTACCCTTAAGTGGCAAGATAGCTTGGTTTTTACGATTGCGTCCCTGCTTCGCAGAGCCACCCGCTGAGTCACCCTCCACTATGTAAAGTTCAGACTCCGCAGGGTCTTTCTCTTGGCAATCAGCTAGCTTACCAGGTAGGCCGGCTAAATCCATGGCTCCTTTACGACGCGTCATTTCACGCGCTTTACGCGCTGCTTCACGCGCACGTGCGGCGTCAATTATTTTACTGACAACGACTTTTGCATCACTTGGGTTCTCAAGTAAGAACTCACCTAACTTTTCAGCCATCGCTTGCTCAACAGCAGATTTCACTTCGCTGGAAACAAGTTTATCTTTGGTTTGCGATGAGAACTTTGGATCTGGCACTTTAACGCTAACAACTGCGGTTAGACCTTCACGGGCATCATCGCCACTGGTCGACGCATTGGCTTTTTTGTTAAGGCCTTCTTTTTCCATATAACCATTCAATGTACGGGTGAGCGCTGCACGGAAACCGGCTAAGTGCGTTCCACCATCACGTTGAGGAATATTATTGGTAAAGCAGAAAATACTTTCTTGGAAGCCATCGTTCCACTGCATCGATACTTCAACGCTGATGCCATCTTCACGCTCATGGGTGAAGTGGAAAACATTTTGATGAACTGGTGTTTTCTTGCGGTTCAAGTATTCAACGAAAGCTTGTATACCACCTTCATATTTAAAGTGGTCACGCTTATCTTCCTCGCGCTCATCGGTCAAAATGATAGATACGCCAGAGTTCAGAAATGATAATTCCCGTAAGCGTTTAGCTAAAATATCGTAATGGAAGTTAATATCGCTGAATGTTTCTGAGCTCGGCCAGAAGCGAATTTCTGTGCCTGAGGTTTCCGAATCACCAATTACAGAAAGCGGCGCATCAGGCTCACCCATGGTGTAGGTTTGCTTATGTAATTTACCTTCGCGGCGAATTTCCAGTGCCAGCTTTTCTGATAATGCGTTAACGACCGAAACACCTACACCATGCAGACCACCGGATACCTTGTATGAGTTATCATCAAATTTACCACCGGCGTGTAGTACGGTCATGATAACCTCAGCCGCTGAGACTCCTTCCTCTTCATGGATTTCAGTTGGGATACCACGACCATTGTCGCGAACTGATACTGAGCCATCGGTGTGGATAGTTACGAAGATGTCGTCACAGTACCCTGCTAGTGCCTCATCGATTGAGTTATCGACGACTTCGAAAACCATATGGTGTAAACCGGTGCCATCATCGGTATCACCAATGTACATTCCTGGCCGTTTTCGTACTGCATCTAATCCTTTCAGTACTTTAATACTTGATGAATCGTAATTTTCAGACATGGTGTTTCCATTTATCTTGTTATTAGTTTGCCATGTTTCACGTGGAACAAAGCTTCAGTTCTATCCAAAGCTTCTAACACGGCAGAGACACTTTCGGACTCAATTGTCGTTATAAATATTTGCGCTTGGCAATGGGATAATAATTGGCCCACCTTGCGCTTTGTATCTTCACTGAGCTCCGAGGGTAAGTCGTCTATTAGCAACAGTGACTGCTTCCCGGTCTCTTTTTCAATTAAGCTATTTTGCGCTACTTTAAGCGCATATAAAAGCAGTTTTAGCTGTCCTCTTGAAAAGACATGCTCTGCTGCACCCATATCGGTTTTTATCGTTATATCCGCCTTATGGGGCCCTCTCGATGTATATCCACGTGCAAGGTCGCGTTCGAGGTTTTCTGACAGTACATCAGCGAGTGAATCTGACTGTTTCCACCCGCAATGGAACTCGATTTTCAGGCCTTGCATCAATTCAAGTTCAGCACACAGTCTATCAAAAAAATGCGCTTTAAACCTCTCAATATAAGATTCTCTTAGCGCCGTAATATGCTGTGCCAAACGCACAAATTCTTTATCCCATACAGCAAGTTGAAGCTTGATATCCCGGGGCCTTTGCTTGAGTAAAGCATTACGTTGTTTATGTATGCGGTTAAAGTTTTGCCAAGCATTTAAAAACTCATGTTCCACGTGGAACACACCCAAATCAATAAATGCCCGTCGCTCCTTCGGTCCACCAAAGAAGAAGGAGTAACTTTCAGGTGTGATGACTTGCACAGGCAATACCTGAGCTAAGTCTGATATACGTCGGCTTGCTTTTCCCTGAATACGGACTTGGGTCTCGCCCTGTACATTTTTACTTATCCCCATTGGGATGGTGAGATTATTACTGTACTTTTTTGCGTGCAGAGTAAATTTTTGCGCCCCATGACGAATCACGTTGCGATACTTATTGGTACGAAAAGAACGTCCATGGGAAAGGAAGTATATGGCTTCGAGAAAACTAGTCTTGCCGCTGCCATTCTCCCCGTAGATGATATTTATGTCTTGGGGAGATAAAGAAACAGCCTCAACATTTCGAAAATCATTGAGGCTGAGAGAAGTAATGCTCATTATCTATAGACGCATAGGCATAACAACGTAGAGCGCTTCACTGTCACCTGTCGCTTCCATCAGCGCACTACTATTCGAATCGGCAAGCGTAATTGTAACGTCTTCAGTTTTTACCGTGTTTAGAACATCCAGCAAATAAGAAACATTAAAACCGATTTCTAACTCATCACCTTGATACATAACCTCAACAACTTCTTCGGCCTGTTCTTGCTCTGGGTTATTGGCACTGACTTTTAATAAGCCATTACTTAAGTTTAAGCGCACACCACGAAACTTTTCGTTAGACAAAATAGACACTCGGTGCAGAGCATTGCGTAGCCACTCCCGATTTGCAGTAATAATCTTATCACCCCCACGAGGTAAAACGCGGCGATAATCAGGAAAGCGCCCATCAACTAATTTACTAGTAAATGTAAACTCTGCATCGCTAATTCGAATATGATTGGCACCAAACTGAATAGTCACAGGATTATCATCTGCCGGCATTAACCGCATGATTTCTTGCACGCCCTTGCGTGGCACTATAAGTTGGCGCTGCGAATTAAGCGATTGAGGTAACTTTTTAAACGCTAATGCGAGGCGGTGGCCATCGGTGGCAACGGTTTTTATTTCATCATTCTCTAATTCAAATGACATACCATTAAGGTAATAACGAACATCCTGATTCGCCATGGAAAAGTGGGTGTTCTCGAGTAGCTTTCTCAGTTCCATACGGCTTAGCTGAAACTCAACCTCACCATCCCACTGTTCTAAATTAGGAAAGTCTTCGGCCGCCAACGACAATAGCGCAAAGCGGCTTTTACCACTGGTCAGTACCACCTGATGCTCTTGCGAGTTTAAGTTGATGTCACTGCCATCAGGCAAGCTTTTACAGATATCTAAGAGCTTTTTAGCTGGCAAAGTAATCTTAGTATCGGCAGTGGGCTCCTCCAAAGTGACCGAGGCAACAAGCTCTATCTCAAGGTCTGTCCCAGTCATATAAAGTTGACCATCACGCACCTCTAGCAATACGTTTGAAAGAATTGGCAGGGTATGTTTTCTCTCAATAGCACCAGACACTTGCATGAGTGGTTTTAAAAACTGATCTCTAGCGATAGTAATTTGCATAAGGCTGACCTTAAGATGACAAAGTTCTTATTAGATTTTGATAGTCTTCTTTCACTTCGTGATTTTCTTCACGCAGTGATTTAACCTTGCGGCATGCATGCAGCACGGTTGTGTGATCACGCCCACCAAAGGCATCGCCTATTTCTGGCAGGCTGTGATTGGTTAATTCTTTAGATAGCGCCATGGCCACTTGTCGTGGACGAGCTACAGAGCGGCTGCGGCGTTTAGATAGTAAATCTGATACGCGAATTCGATAATACTCTGCCACTGTGCGTTGAATATTATCGATAGTCACCAACTTATCTTGCAAAGCGAGTAGATCGCGCAAGGCTTCTTTAACAAAGTCGATTGAAATTGGTCGCCCAGTAAAGTTTGCGTTAGCGATGACCCGATTAAGTGCGCCTTCCAATTCGCGCACATTTGAGCGCAGTTTCTTGGCAATAAAGAAGGCCACTTCATGGGGTAAATTAATCTTACTTTGCTGCGCTTTTTTCATCAAAATAGCCACCCGAGTTTCTAACTCCGGTGGCTCAATCGCAATAGTTAAGCCCCAGCCAAAACGTGATTTAAGACGGTCTTCAACGCCTTCTATTTCTTTTGGGTATCTATCAGAAGTCAGAATAATTTGCTGATTACCTTCTAACAGCGCATTAAAGGTATGAAAGAACTCTTCTTGAGAGCGCTCTTTATTAGCAAAAAACTGAATGTCATCAATAAGTAAGGCATCAACACTGCGGTAATAGCGCTTGAACTCTTCAATGGCATTATTTTGCAGAGCTTTGACCATATCTTGCACGAAGCGCTCGGAATGCATATAAACGATTTTAGCGTTTTCTTTTTTAGCTAAAATACCGTTACCCACCGCGTGCAATAAGTGCGTCTTACCCAAGCCTGTACCACCATAAATGAAGACAGGGTTAAATGCCGAACCTGGGTTATCCGCCACCTGTGTCGCTGCTGCTTTAGCTAATTGGTTTGACTTACCTTCAACAAAATTGTCAAAGGTATAATTTTCTTTGATATTCGATTTGTACTGTGACTTGGGTGCCGGTTCTACTGCGGCAGGTGCCTGCGCACTTTGGGTGACCGCTGGAGCGCTGCTAGCACTCGCTGCCTGGGTATTATTCGTATTACTACTGGGGGCGGGCGTGTTACCGTTGAGTATCGGTTTGCTGCCCACGTCAAAGCGCAATTCGGGAGCTTCGTCACCACAAATTTCAACTAATAGTTCATTGATCCGGTTCAGGTACTTTTCGCGAACCCAATCAAGCACAAAACGGTTAGGCGCATAAATAGTTAAAGTGTCGTCTGTACTTTCAGCTTGGAGCGGGCGCACCCACATACTAAATTGTTGCGACGGTAGTTCATCCTGCAACACATATAAACAACTTTGCCAAACTGACAGATACACAGTGTACTCCCGAAATTAGGTTTGTATTATTGATACCCGTACATCACGGGTGAAGGTTGTCGTTGCTTGTCTTCCCTGAATCTGCGCCTTGGTGCGATCCGGCTGTCCATTATGACGCCTATTTATCCACAACTTCAATATTGATTTTTTTAGAAATTATGCTCCCGGCGCAAAATTTACGTAAGACACTGTTTTTATTTAATATAAATTTTAAAAATAGAAGTTAGCCAGGCCATTAATTAGGGTTTGATCGTATTCAATTTTTAAGATCAATTCAGGTTATTAAGTGGATTTATGCACTTTTTAAACAGAGCCTGTGGAAAACTTCAATTAATCACCGATCTTTTTAAGATCGCTCGCCGATCTGAGCACAATTTTTTCGCTCCCTTACTCCCATAGCACTGTTATTTTCATTGACTTTGGCCAAGACTATCTATAGAATTCCGCGCTCGCTAAGGCACCGCTTATTGTCCGGTGTAAATCACTTGGCTTTGTGCAGTGTCTGCGTCTGTGTGAGGATCGCGACCCACACAGTTAATTTAAACCTTAACCGATCGGATGGAATTGTTATGAAAAGAACTTTTCAACCTAGCGTACTTAAGCGCAAGCGTACTCACGGTTTCCGTGCTCGCATGGCGTCAGCAAATGGCCGTAAAGTACTAGCACGTCGCCGTGCTAAAGGCCGCAAAGTACTTTCTGCTTAATTAGTGGAAGACTTTCGCTTTGGCAGGGAGTTACGACTGTTAACTCCCTCGCATTATTCCCGCATTTTTAACGAGCCCGCTCGGGCAGCAACCGCTCTATTCACATTACTAGCTAAACCAAACAACTTAGATAATCCTCGCATTGGTTTAACCGTAGCAAAAAAAAATGTGAAGCAAGCCAACCAACGCAACCGCATTAAGCGTATCGCCCGTGAGAGTTTTCGTCTCAATCAACATCAGTTAGATAACATTGATATTGTGCTTATGGTTAAGCGCGGTATTGATGAGCGTTCTAATACCGAAATTCGTGCTGAGCTTGATAAGTTATGGCGAAAAATCAATGAGCGTTGTAAACCAGGATACAAGCCACCACCCAGACGTCATGGCAAAAAGCGTCCTAATGGGCAGCAAAAGCGCCAGCAATCATAGAATTTAGCGTCTTTTTCAGGTATCTTTAGCTCACCTTTTAATCGACACTCACTGAGTATTCACAATCACTCTGCTCAGTACTGAGGCTTACCTATGATCGCCCATATTTTGGCTATACCAAAACACAGCCTCATTATTGTAATTAGAGGTTATCAAAAGTGGATAAGCCCCCTACTTGGGCCCAGTTGTCGCTTTAATCCGAGCTGCTCTTCGTATGCTCTGCAAGCTATAAAAATGCACGGAGCAATAAAAGGCAGTTGGTTGGCAACGAAACGAATAGTAAAATGCCATCCTTTACATGCTGGTGGGGATGACCCCGTACCTAGCAAACGTAACCATCATTAATCTAAACGACGAGAAATAAGAGCTGTTATGGAATCGCAACGCACGTTTTTAATAATCGGCCTGTTGTTGGTGTCGTTTTTATTATTCCAAGAATGGAATAATGACTACAACCAACCGCAGCAGCCTAGTGCCCAAACGCAACAAAAGACGCAAAGCCAGCAGGCCGGTCAGTCAGATGTACCGCAATCAGACGTTGATAATTCCCTTACTGCCACTGCTGTGGACCGTAAAATTATCGAAGTGACTACCGATGTATTTGCCGTAAAAATTGATACCTTGGGCGGTGACATCATCGAAACTAAGTTGCTTGAGCACGCTGAAACCCATGGCAGCGATACTCCTTACCTATTATTGGGGGAGTTTGATGGCAATCAGTACTTCTCACAAAGTGGCTTAATTGGTTTAAATGGTCCTGATGCGCAGGCCGAACGCCCAGTGTATGACTCTGAGAAGCTACAATATACGCTCAATGGCGATACCTTAACGGTGCCGCTGACTTTCGTTGATGAGCAAGGCGTTCGCTTTACTAAAACTTACACCTTTAAACAGGGTCAGTACGATGTAGCGATGGACTACAACGTAGAAAATACCACCGCAGCGCCACTGCAAGTGCAGTTGTTTGCACAAGTTAAGCGTACAGTGCAAGAAAAAGGCAGTTTAATTGATCAAAGCTACCTTGGTGGTGCTTACGGTACAGACGAGATAAATTATGAAAAATACTCGTTCTCTGATATTGAAGACAAACAATTAAATAAAACCACGCAAGGCGGCTATATCGCTTTTCTTCAGCACTACTTTGTCAGTGCCTGGGTACCAAACCAAGAGCAACAAAACACCGTCTATATGCGCCTTATCACGCCTTCAGTTGCGCAAATTGGTGTAAAATCAGAGCCAATTACAGTGGCAGCCAATAGCACCGCAGACATCAGCGCCACTTACTATATGGGCCCTAAAGACACTGATGCCCTTGAAGCCATTCACCCTAACCTTGATTTGGCTGTTGACTATGGCTGGCTATGGTTTATTTCACAACCATTGCTCACCCTACTTAAGTTCCTTTACAGCTTCTTAGGTAACTGGGGTCTGGCTATTATCGCCATCACTATTGTGGTGAAGTCATTACTCTTCCCATTAACGAAAGCGCAGTACACCTCCATGGCGAAGATGCGTGCCCTGCAACCGAAAATGCAAGCACTGAAAGAGCGCTACGGTGATGACCGCCAGAAGTTCGGTCAGGCCATGATGGAAATGTACAAGAAGGAAAAAGTAAACCCGATGGGTGGCTGTTTCCCGCTGTTACTACAAATGCCTATCTTCTTGGCGCTGTTCTATGTATTCCTAGAATCGCCAGAACTACGTCATGCTGAGTTCGGCCTATGGCTAACTGACCTGTCATCAAAAGACCCTTACTACGTACTGCCTATCTTGTTCGGTGCGAGTATGTTCTTGATGCAGAAACTACAGCCAATGACGGTTACCGACCCGATGCAACAAAAGATGATGACCTGGATGCCAGTAATCTTCTCGGTTTTCTTCTTATGGTTCCCATCAGGTCTGGTTCTATACTGGCTCGTGTCTAACCTTATCTCCATTGCGCAAATGCTGATTATTTATCGCGGTATGGAGAAAAAAGGCATGAAAGTACGCGGTTAACAACCCGCTATTGAAGCTAAAAAAAGCGGCCTAAGAGCCGCTTTTTTATTGTTTATAACAACATTAGGTTACAATACATCCATTCAGGCTTTATCGAGTAATTCTATGCTTTCACAAGATACAATCGTTGCTCAAGCCACCGCGCCAGGTCGTGGTGGTGTGGGTATTATTCGTGTTTCTGGCAGCCATGCAAAGCTGGTCGCAGAGCGCATTTTAGGACGCTGCCCACGTACCCGCTACGCCGAATACCTGCCTTTTAATGACCTGCAGCAACAACAATTAGACCAGGGCATAGCGCTGTTCTTTCAAGGCCCACATTCTTTCACCGGCGAAGACGTGCTAGAACTACAAGGCCATGGCGGCCCTGTGATTCTCGACATGTTGTTAAAAGAGATTAGCCAACTTGAGGGCGTACGCTTGGCCAAGCCCGGTGAATTCTCGGAGCGGGCTTTTCTCAACGATAAGCTTGATTTAACCCAAGCCGAAGCCATTGCCGATTTAATTAATGCAACCTCAGAACAAGCGGCTAAAAGTGCCCTGCACTCACTACAAGGCGAGTTTTCAAAACATATTGAAGAGCTGGTGGAGCAAGTTATTCACTTGCGCATGTATGTGGAAGCGGCCATTGACTTCCCTGATGAAGAAATCGATTTTCTTAGTGATGGTAAGGTTGGCAACGACTTGCAAGCTATTCTCGATAAGGTCGCGGCAGTAAGCAAACAAGCGAAGCAAGGCAGCATTATTCGTGATGGTATGCGCGTGGTCATTGCTGGTCGCCCTAATGCCGGTAAATCAAGCTTGCTTAACGCCCTTGCAGGGCGCGATGCCGCCATTGTCACCGATATCGCAGGCACCACTCGTGATGTATTAAAAGAGCATATCCATATCGATGGGATGCCTTTGCATATTATTGATACCGCAGGACTACGTGAAAGCCCAGATAAGGTCGAGCAAATAGGAATAGAACGCGCTTGGGAAGAAATCAACCAAGCCGATCGTGTGCTGTTTATGGTTGATGCCACGGAGACGAATGCCACCACTCCAGAGCAAATATGGCCAGAGTTTACCGCTAAGCTGCCCGCCAATATGGGCATTACCGTGATCAGGAATAAAGTCGATCTCAGTGGCGAGCAACCAGGATTTGATGACCACCCTACTCACCCGGTTATTCGCCTCAGCGCCAAACAAGCACAAGGCATTGACCATGTGCGAGAGCACCTTAAATCATGCATAGGTTTTGAGGGCACCCAAGAAGGCAGCTTTATGGCTCGCCGCCGTCATTTAGATGCATTAGAGCGGGCGCAGCAGCACTTGTATACGGGTCAAGAGCAACTTGAAGCCCATGTGGCCGGGGAAATCTTGGCAGAAGAGCTGCGTTTAACCCAGCAGTATTTAAGCGAGATCACCGGCGAATTCACCTCTGACGATCTACTCGGCAAGATCTTCAGCTCCTTTTGTATCGGTAAATAGATTAATAAAGTTTAGCGAGCCCACCTTTGTGTGGGCTTTTTTTCAGCTCCCGCTCAGTAACTCAACACTCCAAAATACACCTATCATCAGCAAAAAAAGCTTGGATCACCTCATAGTCAACGACTCAATCCTAAAATGACTGCTAGCTATCAGGGCAAAACGAACGAATAAGTGAGCTCGTCACCAGCTAATTTATTGGCAAAAAACAATGCTAACCTAGCGTTAAATAAGCTCTCACCGATGCTAAGTGCCTACAGCAACAGCATAGTGATTATGCATATTTGCGGCAAAATCGGCGCTATTTTGTGTGAATATTAGCTACCAGCGACTCGTAACTGAGCAGTTTTTATAGTGATTAATTAAGAACTGATATGCCTATCTGCACCAAAAAGTGTGATTAACAGTGAAAAGATCTGTCACACATAGCTAGTTTGGGTAGCAGTCATTCATGGGTTTTAACATTAACAAATCATTTGAGGCTGGAGGCTTGGCACATTAAGCGCATCAGATCCAAAAAAACGGGCACTCACAAAAGAAATGAAGCCAATAAATAGAAAATTTATAGAAGTATTGGATCTATTAAATGAGTTTTATAGATCCAAAAATACACCGAGATAATCTCTATTGATCATTATCCACAAGCAAAGCATACACACCCATGCAATTTTTCTTTATCAGTAGAAAATAGCATGAAATTACCCAGTTATGATGAACGGGTATGGCTTTTTAACCTAAGCTTATCGACTTTTTATCAACAGCTTTAAAAATTAAAAACTCTATATTTATCATAATTATATATTTATTTTAAACAGCTATTGATGTTCAGAACTACACACAGGGATTAAGATCAATTGAGCCTAACCACAGATCAGGTATCATGGGTGCAACAACATTTAGGCGTAGTAACAATGAGCCAGCTCGAAATTATTATTGGTAGTCAAATGGGCGGCACTGAATATGTGGCCGAACAGTTAAGTGACTTAATGGAAGATCAAGGCATAAGCTGTACTTTACATGAGCAACCTGATCTTAAGGATATGAAAATGGAGGCTGCATGGTTGATCTGCACATCAACCCATGGCGCTGGCGACTATCCTGATAATTTGCAGCCTTTTGTTGAAGATCTCAATGCCCTCACTAATCTCGACAATATTCGCTTTGCGATCATTGGTATAGGAGATTCTAGTTACGATACCTATAACTATGCGGCCAAAAACATCGAGCAGTTGTTGCTGTCAAAACAAGCTCAGCCACTCTTACCTCGCTTGGAGATAGATGTTCTTGGCGAAGATCTACCTGAAGATACGGCTGAACGGTGGTTACCAGAACTATTAAAACACTTGTAATAAAACGATCTTACTAAAAAGTTATACACATATTTATTGTTTTTTCGATCGGTATGTGGATAAAAGCTTGGTATCTTGCGATCTTAACCATGATTATACACTTGATAAGATCGAAGCGAATCTTGCCTGTGTATAAAAGGGCCTTTTGATCAGATGTTCTCCCCTACTAGATCCGATCATACTCACAATAACTTAGATCGCTTAATTTGTTGTTAATCATACGTTTTATAGGGTTATCAACAGAAAAGTAGGATCCTAGTAGTAAGATCAATAAAAGATCTCTTTAAAAGATCCTTTTATATATAAGATCTCTTTACCTTGAGTGAACATTATTTAACCATTTCCCTTAAGCTAATTTCTAGGTAGAATACGCCTCCTCTTAATATTTCACTGGTTGTAGGAAGCATTAAATGATTTTTCATGAGCACTTTGATGTCATTGTCGTTGGCGGCGGTCACGCTGGTACAGAAGCCGCTTTGGCCTCTGCACGAATGGGCATGAATACGCTATTGCTAACGCATAATATGGACACCTTAGGGCAAATGTCATGCAACCCTGCAATCGGTGGGATCGGCAAAGGCCATTTGGTGAAAGAGATCGATGCCCTTGGCGGTGCCATGGCAAAAGCGATCGACAAAGGCGGGATCCAATTTCGAACATTAAACTCATCGAAGGGCCCTGCTGTACGTGCAACTCGTGCCCAAGCTGATAGAGCGTTGTACAAAGCGGAAATACAAGCGATTCTGCAGCGCCAAGAAAACTTAAAGATCTTCCAGCAATCCTGTGATGATCTGATTGTAGAGGGTGACAAAGTTACAGGTGTTGTCACCCAGATGGGATTGAAGTTCAGTGCACCATCCGTGGTACTTACCGTAGGAACCTTTTTAGGTGGCCAAATCCATATTGGCTTAGAAAACTTTAAAGGTGGCCGCGCTGGTGATCCGCCTTCAATTGCGTTAGCACAGCGCTTACGTGAATTACCTTTTCGCGTTGATCGTCTGAAAACAGGCACGCCTCCACGAATTGATGCTCGCACCGTCGACTTCAGCAAAATGCAAACACAACCTGGTGATACGCCTACACCTGTGTTTTCGTTTATGGGTAAGGTGGAAGATCATCCGCAGCAGATCCCCTGTTATATCACCTACACAAACGACAAAACGCACGAGATTATCAATGAAAATCTGCACCGATCGCCTATGTATTCAGGCGTGATTGAGGGGATCGGTCCGCGTTACTGCCCATCGATTGAAGATAAAATAGTTCGTTTTGCCGATAAAGATAAACATCAGATCTTCGTTGAACCAGAAGGGTTAACCTCTTATGAGCTATACCCAAATGGTATTTCCACGAGTTTGCCATTTGACGTACAGATGCAAATAGTCAACAGCATCGCTGGATTTGAGCAAGCCCACATCTGTCGCCCTGGTTATGCCATTGAGTATGACTTTTTCGACCCTCGGGATCTTAAGCCGTCATTAGAAACGAAGTTTATTCAAGGGCTTTTCTTTGCTGGGCAAATAAACGGCACCACAGGTTATGAAGAAGCCGGAGCACAAGGGCTTATTGCTGGTATGAATGCCGCGTTGCAAGTACAAGGCAAAGAAGCTTGGACTCCACGCCGTGATGAAGCATACACAGGGGTATTAATTGATGACTTAGCCACGCTAGGTACCAAAGAGCCCTATCGCATGTTTACTTCACGTGCCGAATACCGATTACTACTTCGCGAAGATAATGCTGACTTGCGTCTCACCGAGAAAGGCCGAGAACTGGGCTTGGTCGATGACCAGCGTTGGGCTGCATTTAATGAAAAATTAGAAGTGATGGAACAAGAAACACAGCGTATTCGTTCCACCTGGATCCATAAAGATCACCCAGCACAGGAAGCAGTGAACGCGTTGTTAAAATCACCGATGACCCGTGAAGCCAGTTTAGAAGAGTTGATCCGTCGCCCTGAGATCAACTATCGCGATCTTACCGCTATCGAAGGTTTAGCGAGTGAGTCAGACAACCAGCAAGCACTCGAACAGGTAGCGATTCAAACAAAGTATGCTGGGTACATTGCTCGTCAACAAGACGAGATCGCAAAGCAGCTGCGCCATGAGCAAACTATTTTGCCTGCACAGTTTGATTACAGCCAAGTATCAGGCTTATCAAATGAGGTTGTTGCCAAGCTTAGCGAAGCTCGCCCGGACACCATTGGCCAAGCATCGCGTATTTCTGGTATTACTCCAGCGGCGATTTCGCTATTATTGGTGTATCTGAAAAAGCAGGGCATGTTACGCAAGTCAGCGTAACCACATAACACACCCATGTTAGAAAAAAAATTTACGCAGTTATTGGCCGCTGCCAATATCTCTCTAAACGAGCAACAAATTAATCAGTTGCTCGCTTACGTTGCTTTATTGAACAAGTGGAACAAAGCATACAATTTGACGTCTGTTCGCGACCCTAATGAGATGCTGGTAAAGCATATTATGGATAGTTTGGTGGTAGCTGAACATTTAGAGGGTAAACACTACATTGATGTTGGCACCGGCCCAGGCTTACCGGGTATGGTGTTAGCCATTGCCCTACCCGACACCGAATTTGTACTACTGGATAGCCTTGGCAAGCGTGTGACTTTTCTTAAGCAAGTAAAACATGAGCTTGGCCTAAAAAATGTAACCGCCGTACAGAGTCGAGTTGAAGATTATCAGCCAAGTGTTAAATTAGATGGAGTGCTTTCTCGTGCCTTTGCCTCTATTGATGATATGTTGCATTGGTGCGCACATTTAATTGATCAAGATGGACGTTTTATAGCTTTGAAAGGCCAATATCCTGAGCAGGAACTTGCCAACCTCCCTGCTGGATTTTCGTTTTCCCAGGACATTGAGTTATCAGTTCCAGAGCTTCAGGGCGAACGTCATCTTATAATTCTAAAAAAAGCTTAATTGGCAGAGGATCACCGTGGCTAAAGTCATTGCAATTGCAAACCAAAAAGGAGGCGTGGGTAAAACCACCACAGCCGTGAATTTGGCGGCCTCTATGGCTGCGACCAAGCGTAAAGTTTTACTTATCGATCTCGATCCTCAAGGCAATGCGACCATGGGTAGCGGCGTTGATAAGTACGATGATGTCGCCACTATTTATGACTTGCTCATTGAAGAGCAGCCTTTTGATGACGTTGTCATCCAGCAAACCTCGGGTGAATACCACTTAATCGCCGCTAATGGCGATGTGACTGCCGCTGAAGTTAAGCTTATGGAATTGTTCGCACGCGAAGTGCGCCTGCGTAACGCGTTGGAGAAAATTCTAGAGCAATATGATTATATCTTCATCGATTGCCCGCCCTCACTGAACATGCTGACCGTCAATGCCATGGCCGCCGCTGATTCGGTACTTGTGCCTATGCAGTGTGAGTACTATGCCCTTGAAGGAATTACAGCGCTGATGGGAACCATCGAGCAATTGGCGCAGTTAGTGAACCCGAAATTACAGATTGAAGGCATCTTGCGAACCATGTACGATCCGCGCAACCGCCTTGCCAATGATGTTTCTGAGCAATTGAAACAGCACTTTGGCGATAAGGTCTACCGAACCGTTATTCCGCGCAATGTTCGTCTCGCAGAAGCCCCTAGCTTTGGTGCGCCGGCCATGTATTATGACCGAGCCTCTGCAGGCGCCAAAGCCTACCTTGCCTTGGCCGGTGAAATACTGCGCAGAAAAGAAAAACAAACACCTGCAGTCGCCTAAACGTAGAGGTAAGCCAACCAATGTCTGCTAAAAAACGTGGATTAGGACGGGGTCTAGACGCCCTACTGACGTCATCTAAGCCAGCACCTGGCCCAGCGCCAAGCGCAGATGCATCTGTTGAAGAACACTCACAAGCGCAAGCGAACGCGCAAAGTGGTGAGTTGCAAAAGTTAGCGATCGAATTTTTACGTCCTGGAAAGTACCAGCCGCGAAAAGATATGTCAGAGGAAGCGTTAGAAGAACTTGCTTCCTCCATTCGTGCACAAGGTATTATTCAGCCCATCGTCGTGCGCCAAGTTGCACCTGACAGCTATGAAATCATCGCCGGTGAACGCCGTTGGCGCGCCGCCCAGTTAGCTAAACTTGATGTGGTGCCTTGCCTTATCAAGGCAGTTCCGGATGAAGCAGCAGTTGCTATTGCGTTGATTGAAAACATTCAACGTGAAGATTTAAATGCTATGGAAGAGGCCATCGCTTTAGGTCGACTGATTGATGAATTTGAGTTAACGCACCAGCAAGTGGCTGATGCCGTTGGCAAATCGCGCACCACTGTCACTAACTTATTACGACTCAATAACCTTAACGATGATGTTAAAATCATGTTAGAGCATGGCGATATTGAAATGGGTCATGCTCGGTGTTTATTAGCGTTAAGTGGCGAGTTGCAGTCTGAAGCGGCACGCACTGCCGTAGCTAAAGCGCTAACCGTGCGTGAAACCGAAAAACTCGTGCGTTCTATTCTAGAGCCCGTAGAAAAGCCGCAGAAGAAAGAAAAAGATCCAGATGTCATACAGTTAGAGCAAAAGCTCGAAGATAATCTCGGCGCTAAGGTAGAAATTAACTACAACCAAAAAGGAAAAGGTAAGTTGGTGATTTCTTACACAAACCTTGAGGAGTTAGACGGAATTCTTCACCGTATTGACCCACAGTTTAAAGATTAGTCGCTAAGGCGCTCTCACCCCTGTTTTACGGGGGTGAAATTCCCCCAAATCGCACTGACTCAAGTTGCAAATCAGCCAAAAACAAGTATAATTTCGCCAGTTTTCACACCCTAATAAAATTTAACGTTATTAAGGTTAATAAAAAGTGACGCAAAGGTTAGCAGGCCCGTATCGCCGCGCCGCATTTAAGGGCGTTCTTTTTCAGGGTGTCGTAGCAACAATCGCTGCAGTAATAGTTTTAGTAGGTTGGGGAGTAGAAGCCGGTCTCTCAGCATGGCTTGGAGGCTTGACTGTTGTACTCCCTAATTTTGTATTTGCCGCTTATGCATTTAGATATATGGGCGCAAGTAAATCAGAACAAGTCCTAAGCTCGTTGAAACGAGGAAAGGCGTTAAAGTTTTTGCTCACTGTGTGTATGTTCGTACTGGCTTTTAAACATTTTTTATTGCTTCCAGTACCCTTTTTCAGCGCTTATTTGCTGATATTTGCCACACAGTGGATAGCACCGATTTTTTTTAATCATTAACTTTTGGGATAAAACATGGCTGCAGAAGAAGTGACTCTATCGAGCCATATTCAGCACCACTTGACCAATGCAAAGATGTGCTCAACCGATGCCGGTATTGAGTTCAACAAAGCATGTGCGGACAGTGGCTTCTGGACATGGCATGTAGATACCCTCGCATGGTCAATCGGATTAGGTCTTATATTCTTATGGATCTTCCGTGGCGCCGCTAAAAAAGCACACACAGGTGTACCTGGTAAGTTTCAATGCTTCATTGAAATGATCGTTGAATACGTTGGCGACAACGTACGCGACACTTACCACGGTAAAAGTAAGTTAATTGCCCCCCTTGCCTTAACGATTTTCGTTTGGGTATTCCTAATGAACCTTATGGATTTGATCCCGGTTGATTTCCTTCCTGCATTTGCAGGCTGGGTGGGCGAAACAGCATTTGGTATGGACTCTCATGACGTATACATGAAAATCGTACCAACCACTGACTTGAACATGACTGCAGGTCTTGCCATTGGCGTATTCTTGCTAATGATTGGTTACTCAATTCGCATTAAAGGCATCGGTGGTTTCCTTGCTGAGTTAACGCTGCACCCGTTTAGCACTAAGAACAAGCTAGCAATGGTGTTTTTAATTCCATGTAACTTGCTGTTAGAGCTAATTTCATTGATTGCTAAGCCGTTTTCATTGGCACTGCGTTTGTTCGGTAACCTGTATGCAGGTGAGATGATCTTCATCCTTATCGGCGCTGTTGGTTTAATGCAACTACCGTTGCACTTTATTTGGGCTGCGTTCCACATCTTAGTAATCTGGCTGCAAGCATTCGTATTTATGATGCTAACAATCGTTTACCTAAGCATGGCAAGCTCAGATAATCACTAATTTTTTACACTTTTAAATTTTAACTTTAATTTACAATTGAAACTTTGGAGAAAAAAATGGAACTAGTAATAGGTCTTAAGTATATCGCTGTTGCTCTACTTATCGGCTTCGGTGCAATCGGTACTGCAGTTGGTTTCGGTAACATGGGTGGTAAATTCCTAGAAGCGTGTGCGCGTCAGCCTGAGCTTGCACCTTCACTACAGGTTAAAATGTTCATCCTTGCTGGTCTTATCGATGCCGTAGCTATGATCGGTGTTGGTATCTCTATGTACATGTTGTTCGCACTTTAATTCACTAGTAGCTCTTAGAACAACTGTCAATAAGGAGGAGCGGTCGTGAATATTAACGCCACTCTTATCGGTGAATTAATCGCATTTACGGTGTTCGTGCTGTTCTGTATGAAGTACGTATGGCCACCGCTAAATAGTGCGATTGAAGCTCGCCAAAAGAAAATTGAAGATGGTTTAGCTGCTTCTGATAAAGCTGAGAAAGACTTGGAACTGGCTCGTCAAAAAGCCACGGAACAGTTAAAAGAAGCGAAAGCTCAAGCTGCTGAAATCATCGAGCAAGCTAAAAAGCGTGCCTCGCTTATTGTTGACGAAGAGACAACTCGTGGTCAGCAAGAGCGTGAAAACATCATAGCTCAAGGTCACTCTGAGATTGAAGCAGAGCGTAACCGTGTGAAAGAAGATTTACGTAAGCAAGTTGCTACTCTAGCAGTAGTCGGTGCTGAGCGTATTCTTGAGCGCGAGATCGACCAAGCCGCACACAGCGACATCGTTGAAAAACTTGTCGCAGAGCTGTAACTAGGAGGGTATGAGCATGTCTGAATTGACTACCATCGCTCGCCCATACGCTAAAGCGGCTTTTGAGCTTGCCGTTGAGAAAAGCGCGGTTGCCCAATGGCATGAAATGCTGCACTTCGCTGGCCAAGTGGCCAGCGATGAGCAGGTTAATGCAGTCATTGGCAGCCTGCCGTCTGTGTCTGACCAAGCCGATGTAATCATCAAGGTTTGTGCTGACCAACTCAACGAACAGGGTCAAAATCTTATCAAGCTAATGGCCGAAAATGAACGTTTAGCCGCCCTGCCTGACGTTGCCGAACTATTTGCCGAGTTTAAGGCTGAGTTCGACAAAGAAATCGAAGTCACAGTGATTTCTGCAACGGAGCTTGCTGCAGCGCAGCAAGAGAAACTAGGCGCGGCACTCGAACAACGTTTCGCACGCAAAGTTAAGCTGAATTGTAGTGTTGATGCCTCCGTCGTTGGCGGGTTGGTAATTCGTGCCGGTGACACCGTAATCGACGGGTCTATACGCGGCCAAGTTGACCGCTTAGCGGCCACACTACAATCGTAATTGGGAAAAAGAGCATGCAACTTAATTCCACAGAAATTTCTGCGCTGATCAAGCAACGCATTGAGCAGTTTGAAGTTGTAAGTGAAGCACGTAACGAAGGTACTATCGTATCTGTTACTGACGGTATCATCCGCATCCACGGTCTAGCTGACTGTATGCAAGGTGAGATGATCGAGCTTCCTGGCAACCGTTATGCTATCGCATTGAACCTTGAGCGTGACTCAGTAGGTGCAGTAGTAATGGGTCCTTACGCTGACCTTAAAGAAGGCGTAAAAGTTAAATCAACAGGTCGTATTCTTGAAGTACCAGTCGGTAATGGTCTTCTAGGTCGTGTAGTAAACACCCTAGGTCAGCCTATCGATGGTAAAGGTGCACTGGATAGCGAAGGTTTCGAGCCAATCGAAAAAATCGCCCCAGGTGTAATCGACCGTCAATCAGTAGATGAGCCAGTTCAAACTGGTTATAAGTCTATCGATGCCATGATTCCAGTTGGTCGCGGCCAGCGTGAATTGGTTATCGGTGACCGTCAAACTGGTAAAACTGCATTAGCAATCGACGCTATCATCAACCAAAAAGACACAGGCATTAAGTGTGTGTACGTAGCGGTTGGTCAAAAAGCATCGACTATTGCTAACGTAGTACGTAAATTAGAAGAGCACGGTGCCCTAGAAAACACGATTGTTGTTGTAGCATCTGCTTCTGAATCTGCAGCCCTACAGTACCTAGCACCGTTTGCTGGTTGTACTATGGGTGAATTCTTCCGTGACCGTGGTGAAGACGCGCTTATCGTATACGATGACCTGTCTAAGCAAGCGGTAGCGTATCGTCAGATTTCACTTCTACTTAAGCGTCCGCCGGGCCGTGAAGCATACCCAGGTGACGTTTTCTACCTTCACTCACGTCTTCTAGAGCGTGCAGCACGTGTAAACGCTGACTACGTTGAGAAGTTCACCAATGGTGAAGTGAAAGGTCAAACAGGTTCATTGACGGCATTGCCAATCATTGAAACTCAAGGTGGTGACGTTTCTGCCTTCGTACCAACCAACGTGATTTCAATCACCGATGGTCAGATCTTCTTGGAAACTGACTTGTTTAACTCAGGTATTCGCCCTGCAGTTAACGCCGGTATTTCTGTATCGCGTGTAGGTGGTGCTGCGCAAACTAAGATCGTTAAGAAACTAGGTGGTGGTATCCGTCTAGCGCTTGCTCAGTATCGTGAACTTGCGGCGTTCTCGCAGTTCGCTTCTGACCTTGACGAAGCAACACGTGCTCAACTTGAGCATGGTGAGCGCGTAACCGAGCTAATGAAGCAGAAACAGTACACGCCAATGTCTGTTGCGGAAATGTCTCTATCACTTTTCGCTGCTGAAAAAGGCTTCCTTGCTGACATCGAAGTAAGCAAAATCATGGACTTCGAAGCAAGCCTAATCGGCTTCGCTAAAAGCGAGTACGCAGAGCTAATGGCGCAAATCAATGAAACTGGTAACTACAACGCCGAGATTGAAGCACAGTTGAAAGAACTTCTTGAGAAGTTCAAGTCAACGCAAACTTGGTAATTTAGTTATCTAAGGTGAGTGCATTGCGCTCACCGAGATTCGGAGAGAGAGTCATGGCCAGCGGAAAAGAGATTAAAAGCAAGATCGGGAGTATTAAAAATACTCAGAAGATCACCAGCGCAATGGAAATGGTTGCCGCTTCAAAAATGAAGCGTGCACAGGAGCGTGTTGCTTCTAGCCGTCCATACGCTGAGAACTTACGCAAAGTGATCGGTCGTATTGCTCAAGCGAATCTTGACTTTAGTCACGCTTATTTAGAAGAGCGTGATGTAAAGCGAGTTGGTTATATTGTTATCTCTACAGACCGTGGTCTGTGTGGCGGCTTGAACACTAATGAGTTCAAGAAAGTCTCACAAGACGTAAAGGCTTGGAAAGAAAAGGGCGTTGACGCTACTTACGCAACCCTAGGCAGCAAAGCTGCTGGGTTCTTCCAAAGCTTTGGTGGTCAGCTTGCCGCGAAAAAGGCAGGCCTTGGAGATGCCCCTTCAGTTCAGGACGTAATTGGTCCTGTGAAAGTAATGCTCGATGAGTTCGCTGAAGGCAAAATTGACCGTTTGTTCGTGGTATATAACCATTTCGTTAATACCATGAAGCAAGAGCCAGTAATCGATCAGTTATTACCTTTGCCAAAAGCTGAAGAAGAAGTATCAGCCCACGCTTGGGACTACTTGTACGAGCCATCACCAGAGGCCATTTTGGAAACTCTGTTGGTGCGTTTCATTGAGTCACAAGTTTATCAAGGTGTGGTTGAGAATGCTGCCTCTGAGCAGGCCGCCCGTATGGTTGCAATGAAAGCTGCAACTGATAATGCCGGCGACCTGATGGATCAGTTGCAATTGCAGTACAACAAAGCGCGTCAAGCAGCAATCACACAAGAGATCAGTGAGATTGTGAGCGGTTCGGCAGCGGTTTAACGCTTCGGCAAAGTTTAACGAGAGGAATTGACATGAGTTTAGGTAAGGTCGTCCAAATTATCGGCGCCGTTGTGGACATCGAGTTTCCACAAGACAACGTGCCAGCCGTATATGACGCACTAAAAATTACAGAAGGCGACCTAGCAGGTTTGACACTAGAAGTGCAACAGCAGCTAGGTGGCGGTGTGGTACGTGCTATCGCACTAGGTACTACTGACGGTCTACGTCGTAGTACAGCAGTAGAGAATACTGGCGAGCCAATCATGGTTCCAGTTGGTACTAAGACCCTAGGTCGTATCATGGATGTATTGGGTAACCCAATTGATGAAGCTGGTCCAATCGGTGAAGAAGACCGTATGTCTATCCACCGAGCTGCACCTTCATACGAAGAGCAGAGCAACTCAGTTGAACTTTTAGAGACTGGTATCAAGGTAATCGACCTTGTATGTCCATTCGCTAAAGGTGGTAAAGTTGGTCTATTCGGTGGTGCCGGTGTAGGTAAAACCGTAAACATGATGGAACTTATCCGTAACATCGCAATCGAGCACAGCGGCTTCTCAGTATTCGCTGGTGTTGGTGAGCGTACGCGTGAGGGTAATGACTTCTATCACGAAATGAACGACTCAAACGTACTCGATAAAGTATCGCTAGTATATGGTCAGATGAACGAGCCACCAGGTAACCGTCTACGTGTTGCTTTGACTGGTCTAACTATGGCTGAGAAGTTCCGTGACGAAGGTCGTGACGTACTATTCTTCGTAGATAACATCTATCGTTATACCCTAGCCGGTACTGAAGTATCAGCACTACTAGGTCGTATGCCATCAGCGGTAGGTTATCAGCCTACACTTGCTGAAGAGATGGGTGTACTACAGGAGCGTATCGCGTCAACTAAGACTGGCTCAATCACTTCAATCCAAGCGGTATATGTACCAGCGGATGACTTGACTGACCCGTCACCAGCAACGACGTTCGCGCACTTGGATGCAACAGTTGTACTATCTCGTGATATCGCGTCACTAGGTATCTACCCAGCGGTTGACCCACTTGACTCATCTTCACGTCAGTTAGATCCGCTTGTTATCGGTCAAGAGCACTACGACATCGCGCGTGGCGTTCAAACCGTACTACAGCGTTATAAAGAGCTGAAAGACATCATCGCCATCCTAGGTATGGACGAGCTGTCTGATGAAGATAAGCAAGTAGTATCACGTGCACGTAAGATCCAGCGTTTCCTATCTCAGCCGTTCTTCGTTGCTGAGGTATTTACAGGTGCGCCAGGTAAATACGTTTCATTGAAAGACACTATCGCAGGCTTTAAAGGCATTCTTGACGGCGAATACGATGAGCTACCAGAGCAAGCGTTCTACATGGTAGGTTCAATCGAAGAAGCTGTTGAAAAAGCGAAAAGCATGTAACTAGGAGGGGAGTATGGCAGCTATGACCGTACATCTTGATGTTGTAAGCGCTGAAGAGATGATTTTCTCTGGCCGCGTAGAATCACTTCAAGTGACAGGTAGTGAAGGTGAGCTTGGTATTATGCCTGGCCACGCACCGCTACTAACTGCCCTCAAACCTGGAATGGTCCGTTTAGTAAAGCAACTAGGTGGTGAAGAAATCATCTATGTTGCTGGCGGTACATTAGAGGTACAACCTCATAATGTAACTGTCCTTGCTGATACCGCTGTACGAGCTGAAGAGCTTGATGAACAAGCGGCAGAGCAGGCTAAGCGTGAAGCGCAAGAGCAAATGGATAAAGCTGGCAGTGGCGAGCTTGATTACCATAAAGCTGCGATTCAACTCGAAGAGGCGCTTGCGCAGCTTCGTGTTATTCGTCAATTGCGTAACAGCTAAACGCTTCCAACCTCATAGGTTTGCAAAAACCCGCGCTTTAAGCGCGGGTTTTTTTATGTCTGTTCTTTCTATGTTCACACTGTTACAGATACAATGGTCGGTATTGTCGATAGCCATACCAGAACATCGCTGGCGGCTTTTTAGCCAGCTGTGTTCGGACACAGGATGTGCCAACTTAAAGCGTGAGCTGAGTGTGCGCTGTCACGTCGCGAAAAAAGGATATTAGAATGAATTTAACGACTGTAATTTTAGCTGCGGGTAAAGGTACACGCATGCGTTCTAAGTTGCCTAAGGTGCTGCATCCGGTTGCTGGCAAGCCGATGGTTCAACACGTCATTGATAATGCTAAGGCCTTAGGGGCCACCAGCACCAACCTAGTTTATGGCCATGGTGGCGAGTTGCTTAAACAACAACTCGGTCATAATGAGGTCAATTGGGTGCTACAAGATCAGCAGCTAGGCACCGGCCATGCTGTCGCGGTAGCCAAAGAACATATTGGCGATGACGATAGAGTACTGATTTTATATGGCGACGTGCCACTGACCAAGCAAGAAACCTTAGAAGGGCTATTAAAAGCCACTCCTGAGCGTGGCCTAGCGGTGCTTACCGTGGATTTGGCCGACCCTAATGGCTATGGGCGTATGCTGCGCGATAATGGCAAACTGGTGGGTATTGTCGAGCAAAAAGATGCCAATGAAGAGCAACTGAAAATTACCGAAATTAATACCGGTATCATGGCCTGTCATGGCGGGTTGTTGAAAAAGTGGTTGGGCAATCTATCGAACAGTAATGCTCAAGGCGAATACTACCTTACCGATATTGTCGCTATGGCCCACTCAGAAGGCGTTGAAATCAGTTCAAGCCAACCATCGCACCCTATGGAAGTTGAAGGCGCTAACAATCGCGTACAGCTCGCTCAGTTAGAGCGTGCCTATCAAGGTTGGCAAGCCGAACAGTTGATGATTAACGGTGCGAGTCTAGCCGACCCGGCCCGCATCGATGTACGTGGCACAGTGACCACAGGTCAGGATGTACACATTGATGTTAATGTCATCTTTGAAGGTCAGGTAGAACTCGGCGACGATGTTGTTATCGGCCCGAACTGCGTATTAAAAGACTGCAAAATTGGTGATGGTGTGGTGATCAAGGCTAATACCTTGATTGAAGATGCCAGTGTCGCTGCGAAGTGCACCTTAGGCCCATATGCGCGCCTACGCCCCGGGGCAGTTATGGAAGAAGACTCTCATATCGGCAATTTTGTGGAAATGAAAAAGTCCCGTCTAGGAAAGGGCTCAAAAGCAAACCACCTGACCTACTTGGGCGATGCACAGATAGGCGAAAAGGTGAATATAGGCGCCGGCACAATCACCTGTAATTACGATGGCGTTAATAAGTCGCTAACTATTATCGGCGATCATGCCTTTATTGGCTCCAACTCTTCGCTGGTGGCTCCGGTAGAAATTGGCGCCACTGCCACAGTGGGTGCCGGCTCAGTCGTGACCACTAATGTGGGCGATAAACAGCTGGCGGTAGCGCGAGGCAAGCAGCGTAATTTAGACGGCTGGCAACGCCCTACAAAAAAGAGCTAAGCTGTTAAGCACTCGCCAAGTGATAATAGAACAAGCCGCGCTATGCGGCTTGTTCTATATATGGGTTTGGTTGTATTACAGGAGAGGTAAAGTGGGCAAGGAAGTTGATTCTTTTTATTTGTACTGTCTGGCAGGTATGTCATTAGTCGTTGTTGGACTTACGTGGTTTATGTTTTCATTTGGTTTTGAGCTGACGGAAATACACTTTAAATATCCAGTCAGTGGGCTATCTGTTATTGTATTTGACCCAATAATGTCTTGCACGGTGATAGGCTGGATTCTTATTCTATTCGTTTTTATAGTTGCCGTCATTGGCTCTGCGAAAGAAATGTGGAAAGATAACGAGCGTATAAGACTTGCTCAAAAACAGGTGGGTAAAGTATTTAATAAAATGTTTTTTTGTGGCTTAGCTTTGTTTGTCGCAAACTATCTACTCTGGCCAGTGTGGGCGTCATATAATGACTTTGAGCCTTGCCCCAGCTCTACTTTGTTACACAATGAGTCATTTGTTACCGCATGGGTGACGGATATTGAAATCTGTCATAATGACAAGGTTGATGCCGTATTGGAAAACAGCTTGCATGAGACTGTACTGCGTGCCAATGAGCTTATTGAAAACCTGAAGTAGTAGGTTTTAAAGTAGTTAAAACAAGCCGCGCTATGCGGCTTGTTCTATTTTTACGCAGCCCCATGAACTAAATAGTCGTATCTGCAGTCCTTATAAGGTGATGTTATTTATGTAGCATAGGGATATGTTTTTACGCGCCTTACTCATTTCAATTACTTGCCATATGTTAATTCTTGGGTATGTGTTGAGCACCGCCACTCCGGCGGTAATGCGAGCACATCAGCAAGAGCCACCGGCAACAATGCAGGTGGTGATGATTCGCTTGCCACCGCCAGAAAATAAGAACCAGCAGCCCGTGCATGCGCCAGAGACGATTAAGCCGCAGCGCTCAGTGAATAATGACTCAGGCTCAGCCACGCTCGCTCAAAAAGAGGAAGGTGAAGGAAAAGCTAATCAGCATGGTGAAGCTCTTAGAAACCGTGCGGCTGCTGCTGAAAAAGCAGACAAAACCCTGGTGAAAATAAACCCTTATGCGCACTTTGAGCAACGTGTCACTCGTGCGTTTGCAAAAACGCAGTCATCAGCTGGGGTGGGCAAGGTACAGCTTGATGAGCTTCCTCGTTACTCCGGTCCAGATATCACATCAGTGCAGCAATCAACAGGCGCGATGCAGGTGCTCGCCGGTGACAAGGTGACGGGTAACTATCTATTACGCCAAGATGGGCGCTGTTTTGTCATGGATGCTTCTTCACCGATGGCACAAGCGGATATGCCTGCAGGTGAAGTCATTTGCCCGCATCTCAAACAAAGAAAGCAGGCCGCCTTTGATGCGGCCATGAGTAAATGGTTGCAGGATTAACTGCGTGATAGAAACACAGTGAGGGTGTCGCCAACCTGTAATATATTGCTTGAAAGGTTGTTCCACTGTTTTAATTTGGCAATGCTCACTTGGTACTGGCGGGCAATTTTCCATAAGCTTTCACCCGAGCTGACCTTATGTTCGATTTGCTCATCGGCTAATACCGGTAAAATCAGCTTATCACCAATGCGAATACGATCGGAGCTAAGGTTATTGAACGTCTTTAGCTGTTTAACACTAAGCGCATAACGCTCGGCAATAACACTTAAACTATCTCCTTTAGCAATGGTGTAATGCTGCCATTGGCTGTAATCACTACTTTGTTGTTTGGCAATGGCTTGCTGCCAGTGTTGTTGCTTCGCCTTGGGTACGACTAAATGCGGAGCATCGATGATCGCCGGAAAGCGGATTACGCCGTGATTGAGGTCTTGCACATCTTGCCATTGCGACTTATCGGCTAAAATAACCGCGCCTTTGATGGGGAGAGGCGAAATGGCTGGGCTGTTATCAATTGCTGGGAAGTCCATTTTTTCATGTTTTAGCAAATGCACTGCAGCAAGCAGTTTGGGCACATATTTGCGCGTTTGTTTGGGCAGTTTGAGCGCGAAAAAATCCGTGCTTTTCCCCGCTTTTTTATTGGCCGCAATAGCATTGCGCACTCGGCCTTCACCAACATTGTATGCAGCAATAGTATGATACCAGTTGCCATCAAAACGCTTATACAGGTATTCAATAAAGTCTAGCGCCGCCGCTGTACTGTCGAATACATCTTGACGGCCATCGTACCAAGGCGTGATTTTAACGCCAAAGTATTGAGCAAGCGAAGGCGTTAACTGCCATAGGCCGCTAGCATGCTTGTGAGAGTAGGCGCTGGCATCAAAGTCACTCTCAATCAGTGGCATTAGCGCTAACTCTATTGGCAGGTTTCGCGCTTCTACCTCTGTCACTATATGATACAAGTAAGGTTCGGCACGACGACTTATTTCATCCATATAATTAGGATGTGATAAATACCAGTCAACGCGCTTTGTCACATCCGGGTGAGTCGAGTCCGCAAAGCTCAACTGCATACGGATACGTTGCCATACATCGTCCACTTGTTGCGGTGTTTGTTGAGGTTGTTGCGGCTTTTTCGATTGCACTGACGGCGGTACCGCCTTTTCACTTACACTTGGGGATTGAGCCTCGGTTTTTATGGTGTCACTGTTTACAGGGGGCTGGGGCTTCGAGCTCATGCTCTGGCAACCCGCGAGGAACAAAAAAACTAATAGCGCTGAAATTCGATACATAAATGCTACTTAAATTATAAACTGAATTCGGTCATTTTCGGCGAATCAGCTTAGCGTTGGCACCTTAACATAAGGTGAGCTAAATCTGAGCGGCCGCTGAAGCGAGGGCTTGCTAACTGCGCCCTCAGAGCTCATTGGTGTTAGCCAAAGACGCAGCGTAAACATGCCCCTTGGGGTTGCTCATGGTAGGTTAGGTCGCCACCATGGCTAACCATAATTTGTTTGCTCAGCGCTAAACCTATCCCTGAACCTTGCTGTTTGGTGGTGAAAAAAGGCACGAACATCATTTCTTGAGCTTGTTTACTGATGCCACCACCGGTATCACACACGGCAATGTATAACTGCCCTTGGCTATTTTTATCAACAACCATAGACAAGGTTTTGTCTGCACAGTTCACACTCATTGCTTCTATGGCATTTTTGATCAGATTAATTAATACCTGCTCAATTTGCTGGGCATCACACATCACTAAAGTGTCGCTGTGGGTTTGTAGCTCTAGAGTAATATGCTGCTGCTCCAAGTCTGTTTTGAAGAGGGCACAACAACGTGTTACCACATCTGCAAGAGATTGCGCCTTGAGATCTGGCTTGGGCAGATTACTGATCGATCGAAAACGTGCGATAAAGGCGCTTAACCCTTCAGTGCGGCTATGCAGGGTTTGTAAAGCAAGTGCTAAGTCTTCTTTATCTTCGCTATCGGTAAAATTCAGTCCTTGTGGCAACAGACCGGTGCAGGTGTGTGCCAATGATGACAGTGGGGTAATCGAGTTGGCAATTTCGTGCGTGAGAACGCGCGTTAAGCGCTTATAGGCTTGTTGTTCTTTCAGTAGTAATTGCTCATGAATCGACTGCAAAGTCACAATTTTTAGCTCTTGCCCTTGGATGGTGGCCAAGCTTATTTGTATAGACAAGGTGTCCTGCTGTTCTCCTCGCTGCCATAGAGCGGTTGATTGACACTGACTTTGTGCTTCACTAATAAACTCACCGAGCTGCGCTAACGATTGCAGATCTTTCACGGGAGCCCCGAGCAGCCTTGCGACAGCCGGGTTTTGTTCAATAATATTGCCCTGCGCATCGAACACTAACACCGCCATATCGATATGGATTAGCAGGGTTTGCATAAACTGGGCTTGTTGCTCCGCAGCCAACCGGGCTTGCAAGATTTGCTCTTTAACTTCGTTATACTGTACCCGCATAGGATGGTTGCGAGGCAACCCTAGGCTACTATCCCCGTTAGCCAGGGCTTTAAGTGCTAATTGCGCTTGGCGGCTTTGGCGTTTAAACAGCACTAAAATACTGCAAATGCAGGCCAGTGCGACCAATACCATGCCTGTGGTTAGCGCCGGTAATTGTAAGCTGTACCAACTATATTGGGCGCCTAATGCCGTGAGTATAACGCCAGCTAACAATAACGACAGTTTTGTATTTGCAGACATCAGTGTTAAAGCCCGTATTTTTCTAAGCGTCGATACATGGCACCACGAGTCAGCCCTAATGCTTTAGCGGCGTGGCTCACATTACCTTGGAAGTGAGTGAGTGCAGCGCGAATTGCGCGATGTTCAAGCTCTTCTAGGTTGAAGGTATCATATTGCTCACCTTGCTGTGGTGCTACGCTACCGGTGGTCGCCGGTGCGCTAATAACTGAGCCAATATCTAGCTCAGTGCCGGTAGAGAGGATCACCGCTCGCTCTATTGCATGCGCTAGTTCGCGTACATTGCCTGGCCATTGATAGCTACTTAACGCCTGTATGCTGGAGTTGCTAACGCTAAGTTCGCGTTTGTATTTTTGGCCAAAATGGTTGAGGTAGTAGTCAACCAGTAAAGGAATGTCCTGATGACGCTCGCGCAGCGGCGGCAGGGCGATTTCCACGGTATTGATTCGATACAGTAAATCTTGACGAAAACGGCCTTCGCCGACTGCCTCATGTAAATTATCATTGGTGGCGCTGATTAAACGAATGTCGACATCGATGGTTTTGCTACCACCAATGGGCGTGATTTGCCGATTTTGCAATGCTGCCAAAAGCTTCACTTGTTGCTCCAGCGGCAAATTGCCTAGTTCATCCAAGAATAAACTGCCACCGCCAGCGAGTTCGAAGCGGCCAACGCGGTCTTCTTTGGCATCAGTGAAAGCGCCTTTTTTATGGCCAAATAATTCGCTCTCCATCAGTGATGCGCTCATGGCTCCCATATCAACGCTAATAAAAGGGCCGCTATGACGTAGGCTTTGCTGGTGGATAGCATGGGCAGTGAGCTCTTTACCGGTACCACTTTCACCGGTGATAAGAATATTGGCGTCGGTTTGGGCTGCTCGTTCGATGGTATCGAACACTTTTAACATCGCATCGCTTTGCCCTAAAAAGGCAAACTTATTGCTATTTAATGCATCGTTTAAGCCTTGGGTTTGGCGCTTGAGCTGGCCCACTTGGCGCTTGTCTTTGGCGTGGCTAAAAGCCGCAGCGACACTGGCTAACAGCTGATCGTTTTGCCACGGCTTGGCGATAAAATCTGCGGCACCAGCCTTTATTGCATCTACAGCTAGTTGAATGTCGCTATATGCAGTCATAAGCAGCACCACGATAGTGGGGTCTTGTGCGGCGATTTTTTTTAGCCAGTAGAATCCCTCTTGGCCACTGATGGAGTCTTGGGTAAAGTTCATATCCAATAAAATCACATCAATGGGCTGGTCAGCCTGTTGTTGCTCGTTAACAATACCTTCTATATCAAAAGGGTTGTCAGTGGTTTTAACGCTTTGATAATGCTGTTTAAGTAATAAACGCGCGGCGATAAGAATATCGGGGTTGTCATCAACCACTAGTATAGAGCCTGCCTGTTTCATATCCCTGCCTTGGCTTTTTCTTTTTAGCCTACCCCAGTTATTCATTCCCTGTCCACAAATGGGCACTGTAAAGAATTGAGGTGTTCTATAAGCGGACACCTTATTGCTCAAAATAATCTTGTTTTAACAATAACGCACTGAAATATATGAAAATTAAATTTTGGCACGGAGCTTGATAGTTACCCCTTATATAGCGAACACATATATTGGATGACTGAGATGGATAGAAAAATAGAATCATCAGGCTTAAAAAAGCACGCGAAGAAAGTCGCAATGTCGGTTATTGCTCTCGGTGTTGCGGCCGCTGCGTACGGGTTTAGTCAAAGCTCTTCACAAGGTCGTAGCCAAACGGTTAATGCCAGTAATTTAACGGTAAGCACCGTGAACCAAGGCGAATTTGTCGATGCACTAAGTTTACGTGGGCAAGTAGTACCAAAAACCACCATCTATCTCGACACCATTGCCGGTGGGCAGGTGGAAGAGCGTCTTGTAGAGCAGGGTGAGTTTGTCAAAAAAGGTCAGCCTCTGGTGCGTTTAAGTAACACCAATTTACAACTTGATGTAATGAGCCGGGAAGCACAAGTTACTGAGCAACTTAACTTTCTGCGTAACACCCAGATGAATATGGAGACCAGCCGCTTAAACTTACGCCGAGATTTATTAGAAATTGAACTGAAAATCACCCACCTAACTCGCCGCCTTAAGCAAACTGCACCTTTGGTAGAAAAAGGCATGCTTTCTCAAGAGCAGCTCTCTGAGCTAAAAGAAGATTTGGCTTATTATCAAGCGCGTAAAGAGCTCACTATTGAGCGCCAACAGCAAGAGAAAAGCATTCGCGAAGTGCAGTTGGCACAGCTACAAGATAGTGCTGAAATGCTCGAGAAAAACCTTCAGTTTGCGCGTCGCAACCTCGATAACTTGCTGATCACTGCCCCGGTAGATGGGTATTTGAGTGAGTTGGATGTCGAAATTGGCGCATCAAAGAGCCGTGGCGCGCGTTTAGGTCAGATTGATATACCCAATGAGTACAAGCTAGTGATCCGCTTAGATGAGTTTTATCTCAGCCAAGTACGCTCTGGTATGGAGGTCATTATTGAGCTTGAACAAGGGGATGTCAGCGCCACAGTCACCAAAATAGACAGTCGCGTACAGCAATCACAATTTCAAATTGAAGTCGAACTGCCAGAGCAAGCGAGCAACATAAAACGGGGACAGAGCTTGGATGTCGAGCTGATGCTTGGCGGCAGTCAAGATAATGCGCTGTTGTTGTCGCGAGGCGCATTCTTTAGCAGCTCAGGCGGCAACTGGGTGTATGTCATGAATGATGATAACAGTGGCGCCGTTCGCCGCGACATCCGCCTAGGTCGAAAAAACCAAGATTATTACGAAGTGCTCAGCGGCCTTGAGCCCGGTGACAAAGTGATCACCTCAAGCTACGCCAACTTCGATAAAGCACAACAATTACAATTTTAAAGGAACAATGATGATCAAGCTAACTAACTTATCGCGCGTATTTCGTACTCAAGACGTTGAAACAACTGCACTTAACGATATTAACCTCAGCGTTAAAGAGGGTGATTTCTTGGCCATTATGGGCCCTTCAGGGTGTGGTAAATCTACCTTGTTATCTATCCTTGGCATGCTTGATTCGCCAACTAGCGGACAGTTTGAGTTTCTGGGTGAGGACATTGCTGGCTACAACGAAAAGCAATTAGCGCAGCTGAGAAAAGCCAGTATTGGCTTTGTGTTCCAAAGCTTTAACCTTATCGATGAGCTCACCGTGTATGAAAACGTTGAGCTGCCGCTGCAATATCAAAAAATAGATAAAGCTGAGCGCAAGCAACGTGTTGAAGCTATTTTAAAGCGCGTAGGCATCGATCACCGTGGCGATCACTTACCGCAACAGCTTTCCGGTGGTCAGCAGCAGCGCGTCGCCGTCGCGCGAGCACTGGTAATTAACCCTAAGCTGATCCTCGCCGATGAGCCCACCGGTAATTTGGACTCTAAAAACGGGGATGAAGTCATGACCATGCTGCGTGAACTTAATCGCGAGGGCACCACAGTGATCATGGTGACGCACTCAGAGAAAGAAGGGAACTATGCCGACCGCCTAGTTCGACTGCTTGATGGCCAAATCATGGTGGATAAAGCCAATGCCGCTAACCCTGCGGTTAATACAGAGGTGGCATAGCCATGATCTTAAGTTACATAATTACAGCGCTGCGTGCTTTTAAGCTACAAAAGCAGCACTTCGCGCTCAACGTGTTTGGTTTGAGCGTGGGCTTAGCCGCAGCTATTTTGGTGGCGCTTTTTGCCGTCAATGAGCTTTCCTATGACGCGCAGCAGCCCGACGCTGAGCGGGTTTATCGCGTGGGCCAAGACTTTAGCAAACTTGGCTTGGCGGTGATCCCTATCTCTAACTACACGCAGGCAAAAAATGCGCAAAGTTACAGTCAAATCGAGGATGTGTTTGCCCTAACTTTGTCAGAACAAACTCAGGCCACCCCTGCCAATGTGACCTATCGCTCTCAAGGTTATAAGTTGGATGGCTTGTTTGGCGCCACCGCTAATATTGAGCGTTTTATTGCCTTGCGCACCTTAGATGGTTCATTAAGTCAGGCGTTGAGTACGCCAAATGGCTTGGCATTGAGCGAATCCGAGGCCCTGCGTATCTTCGGCAAGGTGAATGCAGTGGGTGAAACCTTGGTGCACGAGCATGGCCAGTACACCGTGCGAGCCGTGTTCGCCGATTTGGCCGACAACACCCATTTTGCCTTTAAGTCCCTGGCCTATTTTGAACATAACCCGGAAAACCTGCGTGCCAACCACAGCTATGTGTATTTAAAGCTGGCTCCTAACACCGACACCCAGGCTCTGGCCCAAACGCTCACAGAGCAGTACTTCGCTAACGATGAAAGCTATCAGGTGAGCATTGAGTTACACCCACTGCGTGATCTGCATTTAACCGCTAAATCACCGTTTGAAATGAAAACGGGGGGTGCTAAGCAGGTGGTGGTAATTTGTGCCGGGCTGAGTGTATTGCTGATACTTATCGCTGGCTTTAACTTCATTAACATGACCGTGGCGCAATCGGCTAAACGCGCCAAAGAAGTGGGTGTGCGCAAGGCTCTAGGTGCAAGTAAAGCTCAGCTTGTGACGCAGTTCTTATCAGAGTCGGTGTTGGTATCGTTGCTGTCTATGGTGCTCGCGTGCATTGCTGTTGAGCTTATTCTCCCTAGTTTTAATGCCTTGGTAGATAGAGAGCTGGTGGTTAACTACGCCTCTATGTTTAGCGTTGTGGTGCTGGCAGTGGCCGTAGCGGTGGGCTTACTTGCAGGGCTGTATCCTGCCTTCTTTATTTCGTCATTTAGCGCGAAACGGGTGTTAAGTGGCGATTTACAGCGAGGTAATACCGCAATATTTGTTCGTAAGAGCTTACTTACCTTGCAGGCCTCGTTATCTATAGCTTTAATTATCGCCACTGTGACTTTGCAGCAGCAATTAGCCTACTTACAAAGCTTACCTTTGGGGTATGAAACGCAACAGCGCTTAGTTATCTCTGAGTTGCCGCGCAAAATGGTGCTGACCAAAGAGCCCAGTGCCTTAGTTAAAAATCTCGCTGCAATTGAAGGCGTAAACAATGTCAGTGTGGTGGATACTCAGCTCACTGTCTCAATCAACAATACCGTGGCACCGGTGTGGCCTAATGGTGAGAGCACCGAAGGCTTAACGCCAATTATAGGTACCGATTTTAATGTTGTGGAAACCTTAGGTCTTAAGCTCGTTGCCGGTCGTGGCTTTAGCGCCGAGTATGCTGGTGATTGGGCGCAGCGAATTAATGGTACCACTCAGGTTGGCACCTTGGTAACCGAATCTATTGCTAAGCAAGCGGGGTATTCACAGCCGAGTGAGATGGTGGGTAAAACCATTACCACTCAAGGGCAAGGGATGGCAATGCGAGTGGTCGGCGTGGTAGCCGATGTAAAAGTGGGCAATGCCCAAGATGCAAACTCGAACATCATGTTCCTATGTGGGCTGAGTTATGGCCCTGTGGCTGAGGTGATAATGAATATCGATCAGCAAAACTTGCCATACATTCAGCAGCAAGTAACAACGGTATTAGCCAATCATGCCAAGATTTATGAGCCTAAAATCAGTTTACTCTCAGAGGACTATAAAAACTTACTGCGTGGCGATGAGCGCGTGTCGCAAGTGGTTTTTATATTCACTGCGTTGGCCGTGTTCTTAACCTGCTTAGGCACCTTTGGTTTGGCGTCATTCGCGACTATTCGCCGACAAAAGGAAATTGCTGTACGCAAAGTTCTTGGTGCCTCTCGAACTAGTATTATCAACATTTTAGCTAAAGAATTCTTACTGCTAGTGGCGCTGAGCATTGCCATAGCCTATCCAGTGACCTACTGGCTGGTGGGTGATTGGTTAGCAAACTTCAACGACCGTATTGAGCAGGCTATCTGGGTGTATGGCATCGCCGCTCTCGCTGTTGCCGGTATTACCTGGCTGACGGTTGCGGGGCTAGCCTTTAAAGCGGCCAGTACGCGCCCTTCGTTAACACTGAGATACGAATAAGGTGTAGGCGGCGCCGTTAGGGCGTCGCCGCAAAAAATCACAATGATAAAAAACATATGCAATATGCCGGCGAACAACAATAACGACTTCGAAGTGGCGAACAATAGCGCGCGAAGCAGACAGATATTGGCATTACTCAGCTTGTATATACATCAGCAGGAGTCCACCTATGCTCACTAGTTACTTATCGGCTGCGCTACGCGCATTCGTAACCCATAAACAACATTTTCTATTAAACGTATTTGGCTTAGCGGTGGGCTTGGCTGCGGCTATTTTAATGGCACTGTTTGCCCGTTTTGAGGCCAGTGTAGACGCGCATCAGCCCCACTTTGAGCACACTTATCGGTTATCGCAACACTTTCGTGAAATGGGAGTGAATGCGCCGATTACTAATTACTACGCAGCGCAAGAGGTGGCAAAAAATGGTGCGGTAGAGGATATCTTTGCCTTGAAAATGCACCCTCGGCTATCTGGGGATTTTAGTGCTCATGGCAACTATTACAAAATGAAAGATTTATTTGCCACAGGCACCAATATCACCGACTTTGTTGCGCTCGATGTGCTGTTTGGTGATTTGCAGCGCACGCTGAGCGCACCGAACAGAATCGCGTTGAGCGAACATGAAGCCATACGTATTTTTGGCCAGGCTAATGCCATTGGTGAGACCTTGAGCAAAGGGCAAACGACCTACACAGTTACCGCCGTATTCGCCGATTTGCAAGATAATACCCACTTTGCTTTTTCCGGGTTAGTGGCAATGCAGGACGAAAATCCTAATTACCAGCTCAATAACTTTTATGTGTATGTACGCTTTGCTGCCGACGCTGATATCAAAGCCGAGCAAGCACGTTTTGCCGAGGCTTACCCTGAACTTGTTTACCCAGATCAGTCGCTCGGTTTCGTGACCTTATCCTTTGAGCACTTACCTGGCATTCACCTGCATTCCGATAGCCGTTATGAGCTTAAAGAAAATGGCTCGTACACCGTGGTGTTGATCAGCTTTTCGCTGAGTATTCTATTAATCGTGTTGGCGGCTTTTAATTTCATTAATATGAGCATCGCGCAGTCGGCTAAACGAGCCAAAGAGGTGGGTGTACGCAAGGCGCTGGGGGCGAGCAAGGCGTAAATTATTAATCAATTCCTAGTGGAATCCTTATTGGTAACCAGTGTGGCAGCGGTGCTTGCGTGCGCGCTACTGGAATTAGCATTACCAGCGTTTAACCAATTAGTAGGACGCACTTTGGTGATCAACTATTTTTCAGAGTTTGGCATTATTTTAGTCGCGGTCGTGGTATCGGTGGGCGTGTTAGCTGGCGCGTACCCCGCATTTTTTATGTCAGCGTTTAGCGCGAAACGCGTGCTCAGCGGTGATATTCAGCGCGGTCGTACTGCTATTTTGGTGCGCAAGTTGTTGCTGACTTTGCAAGCCTCTTTATCTATTGCCCTGATCATCGGTGCATTCTCCTTGCATCAGCAACTTAGTCACTTGCAATCGTTGGCGGTTGGCTATGAAAAACAACACCGTTTAGAGGTGGATGATATCCCGGCTAGGCAATTGTACTTCAAGCACAACAATGTCTTGAATCAGCGCATCAATGCTGTACCTGGCGTGATCTCTAGCAGCATTACCGATGCCTCTTTTACCTCGTCATTCAACACCAGCTTTACTGTGACTTCGGATAACGGTGAGTTAAATGATGCTGTGATCCCTTTTATTGGCGTGGGCTTTAATATTGCTAAAACCGCTGGGCTAGAGGTTATTGCTGGGCGCGACCTGAGCGCCGACTACGGCAGTGATTGGCATAGCTTAGGCGACGATGGCAACGGCCGGGCTGGGGTGCTGGTATCGCAATCATTCGTTAAAGTGGCCGGTTATGACAGTGCTGAGCAAGCCATTGGCAAAGAGCTTTACAGCAGCTCCGGAGACAACCAAGAAGTGCTCAAAATTGTGGGCGTGATCAATGATGTCACCATTGGTTCAGCACGTGAGGCTTCGGCATCGCCTTTAATCTTGGTGTGCGGCTTTAGCTGGGCCAACGAGGGCAAGTTGATTATTAACTTTGAGCCGAGCCAGCTTAACGCAGTAAAAACGCAGGTGCAGCAGATCGTCAGTGACCAGTTAAATGTGCACAATGCTGATATTGAGCTGGTAGCAGATAACTACCGCGCGTTATATAAAAACGATGAACGTGTTTCTACCTTAGTTGCCATCTTCTGTATTTTGGCAATCTTATTAACCTGCCTAGGTACCTTTGGATTAGCTGCATTCTCTACCTTACGCCGTCAAAAAGAAGTGGCTGTGCGCAAAGTGCTCGGTGCATCTAGGTTAAGTATCGTTAACTTGCTCGCCAAAGAATTCCTACTGCTGGTGGCCATAAGTACTGCCATTGCCTTTCCGTTAACCTACTGGCTAGTGGGTGACTGGCTGGCCAACTTTAATGAGCGTATTGATCAGGCTATGTGGTTTTACGTTGTCGCCGCCGCTTTGGTAGCCATGATCACCTGGTTAACTGTGGCTAGCCTCGCCTTTAGAGCGGCTAGCACCCGGCCTTCGTTAACGCTGCGCTATGAATAATTAACCCAACCCTACTCAAAGCGCACGAAAGTGCGCTTTTTTTAATCCATTCCCGCTGTTGCTGCGTTTAACAGTTAATAGAGTGAGGAGTGCAACCTATGCAAGCAAATCAACTTAAAGCCGCGTTAGCCGATAGCCAATATCGCGCCATCATCCTTAGTTACGCCGATGCTAATCATTATTTAGCCGGAGCCCTTGATACCGACGGTAATTATCATATTCTGAGCGATAACAACGACACATTGAAACCCTTTAATTCTTTGCGTGAAGCCGAGTGTGCGCTGGTCGAACTCGGCGCGACTCAAGCATTATTGAAAATGCAGTCTGCGTATGAAGAAATAGGACCCAGTGATTTTTGTGGTGATGGCATCAGCAATATGGAAATTCGTCAGCTCAAGCGAGCCGGCTCAACGGTGTAGCGCTGCTACACACGGCAGTAGCAGCCAGAGACCTTGCTTACTAGCATCGAGCTGTGAAAGCCATTTTCGTAGTTGCTTATAACGGTATCAATAATGCCATCTTCGATGGCGCACCCGAGCCCCACAGAGAGGGGGCCAGCGTAAAGCACGTTGCCTTGCGCTAACATAATGGCTGCGGGCACAGCAGGCAGTAGGCCTGTGGGCAGTGACGATGCATCGACCTGGCGAACCTTTATTCCTGCTCGGCGAGCATCAGCTATGATCTTATTTTGGTGAGGCGCAGCGACTCGTTGGCAATGACATTGCTCATTGCCCACCAACAGCAAGGTGGTGCGGTGCTTTTCACTATCAATATCCGCCAATATCGGCAGTAACGAGCGTTGCCACTGTGGCTGCTGCAACATGTTGTTTGGATCAAACACAGTGGCCCGTTTTTCGGCCACAAACCACAAAGCCACTGCACTGCACAGCAGCCATAGGCCGCTGATAACCAACTTCAATATTTGTTTGTTAGCGCTGGACAAAGCGAGATACCTGAGCCTTCAAACTATCTAAAGCATTGAGCATGTTCGCCACCTGCTCATCAAGCTGATGGATGTTGATGCTGTCTTTTTCTGATAGTTCGCGTACATGAACACTTTGCTGGGCTATTTGCTGAGTATTACTGGCTTGCTGCAAAACAATTTCTTTAACATTATCAGAATCATCCTTAATCACTATCATGGTTTGTTCCACCGCTGAGATAGCCTCCAGGACCGAGGAACTCAGTTGCTCGACAATATTCACTTTATCAATGCAGTGCCCCATGGAGGTGGTCGATTTATCACTGTTAGCGACCAGATCTTTAAGCGTATGCGCTATTTTGTCGGTGGCTTGCTTTGAGGTATTGGCAAGCGATCTTACTTCATCGGCGACTACCGCGAAGCCCCGGCCTTGCTCGCCCGCCCGGGCTGCCTCTATAGCGGCATTCAATGCTAATAGATTGGTTTGCTCGGCAATGGCATTTATGTCATTGAGCAGGTTAGAGATAAGCGCACAGCTAGACTCCAAATCCTTTAACTGCTGCTGCGTGGTGTCGAGCATTTGCGCTAAAGCATGGCTTTGTGCATCGGTCTCATGGACTTCTTTCATGGCACCTTGCAGTTGCGTTGAGATCATCGCGTATTGGTCGGCCACGTGCTCGCTTTGGCTTTGAACTTGGCTAAAGCCATCACTCACCTGCTCTCCTGCTTGAGAAATCAGGTTATTTTGCGTTTGCTTATGTTCGGCGTTTTGGGTGAGTAATTGTTGTAGCTCAGCCACCTTGGTGGCGCCTTGAATAAGCGCTTGCTGCTCTTTATGGACCGAATCAACAACGCTACTGAGTTGATCGAGTAGGGTATTGAATTGTGCCAGTGCATTGCTATCTTTCGCATCAACACGCACAGAAAGGTCTAGCTTCATTGGGTCGCGGGCTATCTTCTCTATGGCAGACTCCAGCGCTTTTCCACCTTGATATTCCTGATACAACATGTGTGCGATATAAGCAGCAATGAGTGCTTCTGCTGTGGCGTATACAGCGTGGATAAGCACGGTACTAAAGGCGAGTCTTTGTGGATCGAATACGTAAACGCCTACATCGCCCGTTTGCATAAAGTAAAAACTGATGTGATGCGCAGCGACTAATAAAAGTGCGGTGATAAAAATGCGCCAGTTTTTAAAAATGACCAAAATCGCCATAAAGATAAAAATCTCAAAATGCACTTCAATCAGGCCGTAGGCTTGATGAATATGCAAAAATGAGAACATCATCAATGCGGCAGCACTCACATGGTGTGTCAGCCGACTTTGCGGGGCGCTTTTAAGCAGGTATATAGGTAAAGAAGCGATAATAAAGCTGATGACTAAGCCTTGCCCGATGTTGTCGTAATACAAACCCAGTGCGAGTGACTCAACGGTGAGAATAATAAACAGCGATATGAACAATGATGAGGATTTAACCAAGTTGAACTTCCTTTATTAAACACTCCGTTGTTTTAGGCTAGGCGCTGGCGAGAGCAAGCGCAAATTAAGTAATGAAATTATTACGTTGCTCGTATCAGTGTTGATCACTCACTGATTGTGCTTAAGCCGAAATTAAGGGTTTTGCGACTATTTTTATGCGCATACCATTTGTGCATTGAGCTTAACATAAAGTTTCGACTATAATGGTTTATCTTTCGAATCGAAACTTAAGTATAACTGAATGACTAAGCGCAATACCCAGCAACGCCGCCATACTATTCTTAGCCAAGTTAATGAAGTGGGTGAAGTCTCAGTAGAGGCGTTAGCGGAGCAGCTGCAAACATCAGAAGTTACGATTCGAAAGGACTTAGCAACACTTGAAAAAAACGGCCTCTTGCTACGCCGATACGGTGGCGCGATTGCCTTACCCAATGAAATTGTGGCCAGTGAAGAGCCGCAAGATTCAGCCCGTAAACGCGCTATTGCCAAGGCAGCCGCTCAGCTTATTAAAGATCATCACCGCATTATCATCGATAGCGGGCGCACCACCGCCGCCTTGATCCCTGAACTGGCGAGCAAACGAGGCCTAGTGGTGATGACCAATGCCATTAATGTTGCAAATCGCTTGCTGGCGTTAGAGAACGAGCCGACCTTATTGATGACCGGTGGCACCTGGGACCCACATTCAGAGTCTTTTCAAGGGCAAGTAGCAGAGCAGGTATTGCGCTCATATGATTTCGACACTTTATTTATCGGTGCTGATGGTATCGATGTTTCCCGTGGAACCACTACTTTCAACGAACTTATCGGCCTAAGCCAAGTGATGGCTGAAGCGGCCCGTGAAGTGGTGGTGATGGTGGAGTCTGACAAGATAGGCCGCCGTATCCCAAATTTAGAACTGCCTTGGCACAAGGTCAGCACTCTGATCACCGACAACACCTTGGCTGCAGACTTGCGCCAAGAGATCAGCGCGCATGGCGTACATTTAATTTGCGCCAAGGTATAAACACATAACCCGACCGACAACATCGGGCTTTTTAACAACACATACTGTGCAAATGGAGAATCTATGTGTGGAATAGTAGGGGCTGTTGCCGAACGCCCTGTGAACCGAATTTTAATTGAGGGCCTTAAGCGCCTTGAATACCGTGGCTACGATTCAGCAGGCGTAGCGCTATCGCAACAAAGCACCTTAAATTGCGTTAAAGCTGTGGGTAAGGTGGCGGCGTTGGAAAGTGCGCTCAATGAAGCCAATGTTTCCGGCACAACGGGCATTGCCCACACTCGCTGGGCGACCCATGGTGGCGTTACCGAAGCTAATGCCCACCCGCATGTCTCTAACAGTGAATTAGCACTGGTTCATAACGGCATTATCGAAAACCATGCCAGTTTGCGCGAAGCGCTACAAGGCGATGGCTACGAGTTTGTATCGCAAACAGATACCGAAGTTATGGTGCACCTTATCCATCAATTGCGCCAACAGCACAACTCCTTGCTCAGTGCCGTACAAGCGGCGGTGAAGCAACTAGAAGGTGCCTATGGCACGGTGGTATTTGATAAAGCCAACGATAATGAAGTGATTGTTGCGCGCTCAGGAAGCCCGCTGGTTATCGGCTTAGGACTCGGTGAGAACTTTATTGCCTCTGATCAGCTTGCACTATTACCTGTGACCCGCAGCTTTATCTTCCTAGAAGAGGGCGATGTGGCACGTATTACCCGCGATAGCGTGGAAATATTCGATAGCAACGGTCACAGTGTTGAGCGTGAAGTGGTGGAGTCTAACATTACCCAAGATGCCTCTGGCAAGGGCGACTACCGCCATTATATGCTGAAGGAAATTTACGAGCAGCCATTGGCAGTGCGTAATACCTTGGATGGTCGTTTACACGATGAGCGCGTCAGTGTCGATGCCTTTGGTGAGGGCGCAACGCAAATTTTTAAAGACGTAAAACACGTGCAAATTATCGCCTGTGGTACCTCGTATCACTCGGGAATGGTCGCGCGTTACTGGCTCGAGCAGTTTGCTGGCGTCAGCTGTAATGTCGAAATTGCCTCAGAATTCCGCTATCGCGAATCGTTCGTGCACGAAAATAGCCTATTAGTAACGATTTCCCAATCGGGTGAAACGGCTGATACCTTAGCTGCCTTGCGTTTGGCTAAAGAGCAGGGGTACATGGCGTCGATGACCATTTGTAACGTACCGGGCTCATCGCTGGTACGCGAGTCTGATTTAGCCTTTATGACCAAAGCAGGGGCTGAAATTGGCGTGGCTTCAACAAAAGCTTTTACCACACAATTGGTTGGCTTATTGATGCTAACGGCGTCTATCGCCCAAGAAAAAGGTCTTAATCAACGTGCTATTGTAAGTGCGATTAAGACCTTACCTAACAAGCTTGAAGAAGCGTTGACCCTAGCCGAAGGCATTGAGGAGTTAGCGGAAGAGTTCGCCGACAAACACCACTCGTTATTCCTAGGTCGTGGCTCGCAGTATCCTATTGCTATGGAAGGGGCATTGAAACTCAAAGAAATTTCCTACATTCACGCCGAGGCCTATGCTGCGGGTGAGCTCAAACATGGCCCATTAGCCTTGATTGACGCCGATATGCCGATCATCGTCGTGGCACCGAATAACGAGTTGCTCGAAAAGCTGAAATCGAATGTAGAGGAAGTGCGTGCCCGTGGCGGTATCATTTACGTGTTTGCTGATAAAGACTCACACTTTGCATCGGATGAGACCATGCGCGTAATCAATGTAAACCATGTGGAAAACATCATTGCCCCAGTGGTTTATACCATTCCACTGCAATTGCTTTCGTACTACGTTGCGGTTATTAAAGGCACTGACGTTGACCAACCCCGAAACCTAGCCAAATCGGTAACGGTGGAATAAGAAGAAAGTGAAAAAGGCGCGAAAGCGCCTTTTTTGTTGCAATGGCAGAAAGTGTTAGACCGAACGGTTATTAGTAGTTATCCCAACGGTCAGCGCAGTGACAGAAGTGGACAGTGCAACGGCATAAAGTGTTAGACATCTTTTTTAGTGCGTTTGTTAGGTAACGGATACGCCAAAACAATTTAGAATATCAGACTCTAGCCGCTGACCGTCAAAACTTTTGTTTGCACGCTGACTAAGTATACGAACAGATTCGACAATGTTACCGATTAGTAATTTGATCCTTTGTTCGTCATTACAGTTGCAAAATTCATCATAATCAATGCGCAAACGGAAGTCAGTTGAGTGTGATTTTCTTTTAAAAAGTTTCCGTTCTTTATGCCAACCAGCAGCCTCCATTTCATCGGATAGCTTTACGATTATTGGAATAATATTTAGTTCAGCCACTTCATTGCCGTAGTTTTCTACCTCAAGAATTGGAGTCAGCTTTTCAGTAACGTAGTTGCTAGCAGCTTGAAACTTTTTATCGATTTGGTCTTGCGGCTTTATTCCATCAATTTCACCACTTAAGAAGAATTTCACGACAATTCCTTTTGAGTAACTTGTTAAACAGCCGATTTCCACTGAGCTACAATATTTTCATATTTTTCGTCTACCAATTCATCATCATCTGGACACGAAAACAAAACAACTTGAAGCGCATTATAGGATTTTGGAAACGCTGAAAGTTTCTCCATTATACTTAGTGCTTCGGAGTCTGTTATCTCAGTTTTGTTGATGTATGAAAGAGAAGCTGGTTCAACGATGTCCTGCACAGGGCTGGCAAACGATTGCTTCCAATATTCATACATTTCCATATGTTTGGCTTGACCCAACTTCTCCGAGGCAGGAATTCTGCATATTTCGTGAAGCACGAGAAAAGGTGCGTCTTCACCTATTTCAATTGATTGACCAATAATTCGCTTCCACTCACTTTCTTGATGGTAAGGAAACTTGCAATCAATGCTGTAATAAAATTCTTCGTAGGTCATTTTGACGCCATACTTTTCTTGGCTACTTAACGCCTCAATAAAAGGCGAGCGTTAGCGAGTCCAGCCCGCGCTTTTTGCGGGCGATTTTTAATTGACTTGTTAGGCATTTGGCCAGTGATTATGTACATCAGTTACTTGGTTTGACCAAAACGTAACTCTTTCTAGTTGATCTCTTGAACCAGAATATATATCTAGCTCAGTGGCGATTGAGAAAAAGCCTTCTCCTGGATTATTGTCATTGCCTTTATGGATTACTAAGGAGGTTAGCATCGGGCGCCCTTGGTGATGTTCATGCCTAGCTATTTCACCGAGTAGCCTAGCAATTTCATCACGGTCTTCTTCGCTTTCCATCGTAAGTCCTACCAAAGGGGCAACTCGACTGTAGTAGGTAAGCCCTCTTCCTCTCGCAACTCTTTTTAGTTCGTCATACAAAACTTGATTCATACTCATTCCTTGAATGCCTAACAATTTAATATCGAGCGATTGGGTCGTTTTTCTGCCGCAACCTGTCTCGTTTTAGTCCTTAGACCATTGATAGCAAATTTAGGAAATACTTACCAGCGTTGAAGTTACGTGACATAGCTCCAAACGAGGACTCGACAAAGACGACCCAGAGGGTCGTTTTCCTGACTATGGGAGAAACTCAACGATTATGGGTGTATTACTGTGATTTTGGTGGATGATCGTCTGTCGCTTGCTCTAAGCTACCTCTGTTATGACCTAGAGGTGCGAGCTAATTCAGCATTATTTTTTAACTTTTTCACGCAACGCATAAATACTGATATTGCTGTGATCCCCCCACAAATAATGCCGATTTGCAGAATTGATGGCTCAATCGTTGCGGTGATAAACAGACTGCCAATAAGCGAGCCAATTGTATATGTTGCAGCAATAAATACAGCGCTTGAAATCACTAGCATTAACCATGTTGCAACCTTTTCCTGTTGAGACATATGGCCTCCGTGACTTTCAAAACTGCGCACAAAACCCCCGCTGACTAAGATGATGATAAGCTTGCTTTGGTCGCTGATTTATTAATATCAAATAATGTAAGTTATTGCCAATATTAGGTTTTGCTACGCTTAATTATCATAGTGAACCTTTGATTCTTTTATCTGGTGCTGCATGTTATTTGTGCTATTTTACTGTTGCAGTTGCCTACTAATGTGTGTATTTTCGAAAAGAATCATATATCTATCGTCTATGCGCTTTTGCGCAATGCAACAGGGAGGTGATCATGTCGATAAAACCTTTAGCTATTTCCTTCATAGCCTTCATTGGGCTTAACCTAACAGCCTGTGGCTCTGGTACAAAAAATGATGAGCCAAAGCAACTGACACCAACACCGACAGGTAACATCGTTGATAATAGTGCGGTTGCTGACTATCGGTTGGTTATTTATGGTAACAGTCATAGCTCACAATTAGGTTCAATCATTGAAACACTGATCAGTGACCAACTTCCAAATAAGACGATTGAAACGGTAACAATCAGCGGGCGGTTTTTAGATGAAATTGCTGCGGTTACTGAAAACGTAGAGCAGCTAGATAAAAGCACTTGGAGCCACGCCATATTTCAAGGGCAAAAGTACTCTCAGTCCGGCGCAACTGACTATCCAACACACGCAACTGAGCGTTTAATCGCAAAGGCTAAATCAAACAACATCACGCCGATATTATTTCCAGAGCACCCACAACGTGGTGACCCCTCTGAGGCAGAGCGGGTATACAATTTACATCAATCAATTAGTCAACAAGAGCTAAGTTGTGTCGCGCCCGTAGGCCTGGTTTGGAACCGTGTATTAGAGGTTATGCCAACGGTTGAGTTACATCATGCAGATGGTAATCATGCATCTTATGCAGGGAAGGTGCTCACTGCAATGACCTTTTATGAGATCATTACTGGCGAATTGGCGGACGCGATTCCCTATAATCCGGCGCTTGAGCTAGACCAGCAGCAGCAAGCACTGTTTGGGCAAATTGTCACGCAAGTGCTTTTAGAACACCCTGCGTGCCCATAGAGTTAGCAGTCATTGCCCTAGTTACCTAGGGCGACGTCAAAGCCAGTGAGCACCTGCCGACTATGGTGGGTAGAGGCACCGGCGTGTAGCACCTGCATCACCAAGTCAGTACTTGATTGCTGCGCACACTTTATCAAAGGATAATTGTTATGCGTTTATGGTACAGATTTAAGGTGCATATTCTGGGGTTCGCAAGAAAAACAGGATGATTAACTCGGCGAGGCTAATGGAGGCCAATTGCGCCGTTACGCCCAGCATAACGCCGATACCTGACTGTGGGTCTGATTGAATCCCAAACACTAATCCCAGCATGATGAAAAAGCTGAATATCGCCGGCGTGGCCCGCATCACGGCTAATTTTTTATTGCGGTAGCAGTGACTGTTGGCCAAAAAATACAAGATAGCATAGGGCGATAGCAGCAATAACAGAGCCAGACCGGCTCCCCAATACGTAAAAGCAATGGCAGCAAAAGATAAAACAGCGAGTGCCTTAATTGCATAATATGGTTTCTTATATTGCATTGGTTGTCCTTAACTAAGGTGTTCAATGATTAGAGAGTGGGTTTGCTCGCATTCGCGATTTACACTAAGGTCCACAGCAAGTAGCCGTTGTAGGCGAAATAACCGCTGAGCAAAAGCCCACCTTCTGCCCGGTTGATACGGCCTTGACGGCCGATGCCATAGGCCATGATCAGCAAAGCAAGCGTTAACACCAGCATCACTCCCCAATCACGATAAAAAATATCTGCGCCAAGGCCGAAGGGTTCAATCGCTCCAGCAATACCAATAACGGCAAGAATATTAAACATGTTCGAGCCTACCACGTTGCCAATGGCGATATCATGCTCGCCTTTTTTCGCAGCAATAATAGACGCAGCTAACTCTGGTAGTGAAGTGCCCAGAGCGACAATAGTCAGGCCAATGACTAAATCACTGACTCCCAATGCCGAGGCGACTTGCACCGCACCCCACACTAATATGCGTGAACTTAGCACTAGAACCACTAAGCCACAAACTAACCAAAACAGTGCGTTCTTTAACCCCATGGTTTGGCTGGTGACACCCTGCTCGGTGTCGCTTGCCAGTGGATCGTTGTGGTGGCGCAGGCCTGAATATATTGACCATGCCACCACGCTAACAAAGCCACCAAGCAGCAAGGTGGCGTCGAATGTGGTCAATTGACCATCGTAGAGCAAATAGCCACACAGCAACACCACAGCCAAAAGCAGTGGTAGCTCTTTGCGAACAATATTCGAGTGCACTGTGATGGGAGCAATCAGTGCGGTGACCCCTAAAATTAGGCCAATATTGACAATATTTGAGCCAAGAGCGTTGCCTAGTGCTAGCGCCGGATTGCCATCACTCGCAGCCATCGCCGAGACAACCATTTCCGGTGCGGATGTGCCAAACCCGACAATAAGCATACCGATCAAAATAGTGGGTAACCCTGCGTGTGCCGCTGTGGCCGCAGCGCCGTCTACAAAGCGTCCGGCACTGTAAACCAGTAGTATAAAACCAGCTACAATCGCAGTTATTGCAAGCAACATTGTTCCTCCGCCATCTTGGCTTTTATGGCCTTAATATGGGCGCATTAGTTGCCCTTGTAAAGCATTTACTTTCATCTACTTAGCAAGAAATAAAGTACTTTAAAAAAGCAGCATAAATTTGATCTTCAACTAGCATTAAAGTGATAGCAACAACAATTATAAGGAATCACCGTGCGCATAAATAAAACCATGATTGATGAAATGGAGCTGTTGGCAAAGTTTCCACGTGCTAGCCACATGCAGGGCATAAAGGTACACAGTGATGCTGATGCAACGTTGCGTGATGCCGCGCAGCGGTTGTTCGATAAAGGCATTACCGATAGTCCCGATGGGGGTTATTTAACCGATTTAGGTCTCGACCTAGTGAAACATTTAGACACTCTCTACGCGGCATTAAGCTCAAAAGCCGGGTAATGGCCTGTAATAGCACGCGTGAGTGTCGCCGCTGTAAGCTGCAAGCATCACAACAGTTGACGAGGTGATCATGGTGCACACTCACTTGCCTGCTATTTTGCAGTTCTTTGATGATATCGAGCTGCCTTATCGCTTTGCGCCAGTGGCTGAAGAAAGCTTTCTTCCGGGTATCAATATTCATCAAGGGATATTAGTGATTGATAAAAAGCGCTTAGCCCATGAAGGAGATTTACTCCATGAAGCTGGGCACTTAGCGGTTACAGACCGGCATCACCGCGCCACACTCAGCGGTGATGTTAAAAAATGGGGGCACCAAGGCGGCGAAGAAATGGCGGCAATGGCGTGGTCGTGGGCTGCACTTCAAGCGATAGGTCTGCCGCCTAGTGTCGTGTTTCACGAACACGGCTATCGCGGCGCTGCCGCTAACTTAATTACTGCCTTTAGCACTAACCCAGGCCCTGGTGTGCCGCTACTTTATAGTTGGTTTATGTGTCTTGCACCCGAACAACCACAGGGGTTTCCCGTTATGCAACACTGGTTTCGCGATGACGCTTATACCCACAGGCAATTAGCACTGTTATAAACTTGGTGAGTAAGCCAGGCGTTACTTTTACAGTCGATCACCACATTGATGCGGTCTTCAGTACTGCGGTTGTGCACGCTATGTGTCATGTTGGCATTGAGATACCAAAGCTCTCCGCACTGCATCGGCACACGATGATCAGCTACGTTGAATATAAGGTGCTCGTCGCTACGCAATGGCAAGTGTAATCTGGCCTCGCCGAATTCCAGTGCGAGCCCTGGGTCTTGATGGGGTTTTATTTCCGCGCCGGCTCGTAAGCGCATGAGTCGCACAGCTTTTACCGGACAAGGCAGACTCGCCAACACCTCAACAAGCGCATGACTGTTTTGTAATTACGGTAAGTTGGTCCAATGTTCGCCTTGGTCAATACTAAAGCTTTGTAAAATCTCATGGGCGCTTTTATGGTGGGCTTGGCAACGTAACGGAACAACATCCCACTGGCCCTGATAATGTTGGGTATTTACATGAGGAACCCAAGGCAGAGTTGTTAACTCAGGCAATGAATTGAGAATATCCAATGGCGAAAAACAGAGCGCGAGCTGCGCAAATGCGGCTACTTGGCCGTTGAGTTGATGATTCTGACACATAGTAAAAAAAGCCGAAAAAGCATGCCATTAGTACAACACCCTCAAAATTATTAACCATTACGGGTCATTACAGCGCCTTACTAGCCGAGCGCTGATATTTTCGCTAAGTTACTGGCTGATATCAGCCATTTATTATCGTGATGATCCCAGTTTTAGTGAGTGCCTGCCTGTTGGGCAGTAAAGTGCGTTATAACGCCACCTGCGTAAGTGCGCAGTGCGAACATATGCAATGGCTGCGTAGCCATTGTCATATCATGCCATTGTGCCCAGAGGTTGCTGCGGGCTTGCCGATTCCCAGAGCGGCAGCAGAAATTGTAGGGGGTGATGGCGATGATGTGCTCGCAGGGCGGGCTAAAATAGTGACCGCAGATGGTGAGGATGTCACAGCGGTATTTTTGCAAGGCGCTCGCCAGGCACTCGCATTGTGCAAACAGCACGACATTCGCTATGCGGTGTTAACAGAATCGAGCCCTTCCTGTGGTAGCAATACCATTTACAATGGCGAGTTTGGTGCTCGCAAGGTGCCGGGGCAAGGGGTCGTGAGTGCACTGCTACGAGCAAATCACGTGAGTGTGTTTAGTCAACATACCTTAAAACAATTGCGAATACAGATCAGCGATTAAGAAGTCACCATTTAATGCTTGCCTTGGAGCTAACTCTAAGTAGTATGCTAGGTGAAAGTTTGTTCACTTTTAAGAGCGTCCATGACCTTTAGTCAAGCCATTCGGTTTAGTGTGTTACGTGAGTTGGTGTATGCACGCCAAGCCCAGCATGCCAACGACCCCAATAAACAGTTTTTTCATTTGCAAAATGCCCATGTATTGGGTCAAGAATCGACCTATTGGCATACTTATGTGCATATGCTGATGCTACGCTGGGCGTGGAGTAACCGCGTTTTACCAGAATTCACAGGGCAATTGGTAAGAGTCCTCGGGGCCGCTAGCAAAACCGCATTGGGCTGGGTACCTAGGGGCAACACCGGTGGCGCTAATGTCAGCCCATTTAAAGTGATGCCCATCCCTGCAAATTACGCTCAAACTATCGCCAACGCTAAAAAGAGGGTCGCAACATGGGAGCAATAAGTTTGTCATTGCGCGCGATTACTAAAGGCAACTATGAGGCTGTATGTGATCTTGATGTAAGTGAGCAGCAACAAGATTATGTGGCCTGTAACATGTGGTCCTTAGTTGAAGCGCAGTTTAATAGCGGCTATAGCACCCGGGCAATTTACTTGGGTGAGCAGCCCATCGGGTTCTTTATGTGGGTTCAGGAAAGCACACACAAAGTCTCAATTTGGCGGTTCATGATTGACGAGCGCTATCAGCGCCAAGGGTATGGCCGTTATGCCTTAACCTTGGCCATTGCCGAAATTAAAGAGCAGCCACAGATCACCGAAATTGAAATTTGCTATAACCCCTCCAACCCTGTTGCGAAGCAGTTTTACAGCCAATTTGGGTTCATTGAACAGGGCATGGATGACGATGAAGAAGACATGTTGGCCCTGTTGTATATAGAAAACCAAACTCCCTGGCACTAGCTACCTGCTAGCTACCAGATGAGTAGCGCAGAGCCGCTTTAATCTGCCCATAGGAATTAGCCCATCACTGCATCGGTCGGTCTCGGTAAGTCATATTTATCATACAAGTGTTTTGTTACCTTATATCATTTGCTATGATATAACAAATTCTACTTGGATGATGTTATGAAGTATCCACTTTCGCTTTTAGTGCTGGCTTTGCCGAGTTGGGCATTTGCACAGCAAAACAATGACATAGAAACGATTACCGTTGAGCACAAGCAAGCTTTTCGCGGTGATATTCCTGCACAAGAGTTGCCACAATCAATTACCACACTGGGCAAAGACTTAATTTCAGATAACGGCATTACACGTTTTCGTGATGCTCTTGATTTCTCTGCCAGTATCTCGCGCAAAAATAATGGTGGCGCGCTGTGGGATAGCTATTCAATTCGTGGCCTGTCGGGCAACGAAAATATGCCCTCTGGATATCTCATCAATGGTTTTAGCGGTGGCCGAGGCTTTGCTGGGCCGCGAGACGTATCAAATATTGAATATATTGAGGTACTTAAAGGGCCTGGCTCGGCATTATATGGGCGCTCAGAGCCGGGTGGTACAGTTAATATTATTACTAAAAAGCCACAGTTTTATCAGCAAGGACAGTTACAAGCTGAAATAGGCAGTGACAATCACACGCGTGTGCAAGGAGATTACACCAACGCAGTTAACGACGATGTTGCTTTTCGTATCAATGGGGCTTGGCAAGACAGTGATAGTTATCGTGATTATGTACACCATGACAAGTTCGCAATTACGCCGTCTCTGTACTACCAAGTGGGGGATGACTCTTCACTGACCTATGAGTTTGAGTATGTTGATCAGCAGCAAATGTATGATCGCGGTATTGTGGTTTTAAATGGCGATATTGAAACCCTGCCTGAGTCGCGATTTTTAGGAAACCCTAACGATGCGCCTACCAAGGTACATTCGCGCGGCCACCAGCTGCAATATCATAATGACTTAAATAGCGATTGGTCACTGCTTGTCGGTGCTAGTTATCGAACGGGTACATTAACGGGTTATTCTTCTGATGCGGAATTGTCGCCGTCAAGGCAGTCTGTCTACGATGATGGTCGTACCCTCACGCGTCAGCATCGTTATCGCGATTATAAGTCTGATGATCTCTCGGCACGTATCGAGCTAAGCGGCCACTTTGAGGTTGCCGGCATTACTAACCATTTGTTGCTCGGTGTGGATGGTTATGACTATGAGTTGCGCACCGGCCTATATCGCTATCGAGGTGGTTACGGCACCTATACCCTAGATATATTTGAGCCTGATTATAACTTTATGCCGGGCCCAGATGTGAGCATGCAATATGAGAATAATGAACAGCAAGATGCCTATGGTATCTATCTACAAGATCAGCTCGACCTAGGTGATTCGCTCAAAGTGATGCTCGGGCTCAGATTTGATGAAATAGCCCAAGATATTTTCGAAACCAAGTCTGGGGTGGCTTCAAAAAGCACTAAAAATCGTATAAGCCCGCGCTTTGGGGTGGTTTACGACGTTAATAGCGCTGTGAATTTATATGCCAGCTATTCAGAAGGCTTTTTACCGCTCAGTGGCACCGATGCCAACGGCAAGCCGTTTGGCTTTGAGGAAAGTGACTCGTTTGAGGTTGGAGTAAAATTTAGTATCGAACACCTTAGCGGTACGCTGGCGTGGTTTGATGCGACCAAGAGTAACATGCTGGTGTCCGATCCAATCAATGTCGGTTACTCAGCGCCGGTCGGCGAGGCGAATAGCCGAGGCGTTGAGCTTGATTTATCCGGCTCGCTCGGTAGTAATACCGATTACACCTTGTCTTATGCCTATGTTGATGCGAAAACGGCCAACGATGTAATTAACGCTGACTGGTTAGTACCGATACCCAAAGGCAGCCCGCTGGTGAACGTACCCAAGCATAATGCTGCTGTGGCTATAAACCATGCCCTGACACTGTGGCAGCAAGACATAAAAGTAGGGGCTCATTACAAGTATAACTCCGACCGCCTGGGCGACCCCGCCGATCTCAGCTTTCGTATTCCCAGCTACCAACTTGTTGGTCTATACGCAAAATGGTTTGCATCACAGCAGCTATCGGTGGCGCTGAATGTCGATAACATTTTTAATGAGCACTATATTGCCAGTAGTTACAATGCTATGTGGGCATATCCGGGTGCGCCAACACAGTTTAAGCTGAGTGTCGGTTATGACTTCTGAGCAGCTAAAGAAGCGTATTCATAGCATTGATATTATGCGCGGTGTGGTGATTCTGCTGATGCTGGTGGATCACGTGCGTGAGCGTTTCTTTTTACACATGCAAGTGAGCGACCCTATGGTCATAGAAACGACTTCGCCGGGGTTATTTTGGAGTCGTTTCGCCGCTCATTTTTGCGCGCCTGCATTTATCTTTTTAACTGGTATGTCGGCGTGGTTATATCAGCATGCTAGGCAAGGCCAACCACGCAGTGCTACCGGGTTTTTGCTCAAACGTGGGCTTTTTATTATAGCCCTTGAAGTAACCCTGATTAGCTATTCGTGGATGGGCAGTTACCATACCCTATGGCTACAGGTTATGTGGGCGATTGGCCTGTGTATGCTGGTGCTGGCGATATTGCACAAGCTACCTATGCCGGTGTTGCTGACCTTAGGTTTAACCATTGTATTTACTCATAACATGCTCACCCCTATCGAGTTTAATGAAAATGAGTGGGGGTATACGCTGTGGCGTATTTTGCACGATCGCGGCTACATATTGGAAACAAGTTGGCTCAATGTGAAGGTTAGTTATCCGGTGCTACCATGGATTGGCGTAATCTTGCTTGGTTATTGTGCCGGACCGCTGTATGGCAAAGACATTGCGACGCCACGACGTCAGGCTTGGCTATTAGGGCTTGCGTTAATCTGTGTATTGCTCTTTGCTTTGTTACGCGGTGGCAATATTTATGGTGAAACATTGCCTTGGCACTCTTTCGACTCGGCGATGCAAACGACCATGTCGATTTTCAATATCACTAAGTATCCCCCCTCTTTGAGCTTTTTACTCATTACTCTGGCGGGTATGTTTGTCGGCCTTTATGTCTTTGAAAAGCCGCTGGGAAGCGTCACCAACATGCTGCGCACCTTTGGTTCGGTACCCATGTTCTTTTATGTCGTCCATTTGTACGTGTTGCTAGTATTGTACCAAGCTGCTTATTGGTTGGTGGGAAATAACCAGGGCGAGTATGTGGGGGTTAATCATATTGCTTGGATATGGCTCATCGCTGTGGTGCTTTCCGTGGCTCTTTACTTGCCTGTGAAGTGGTTTAGCGATTACAAGCGGACTCATCATCAGTGGTGGCTAAAGTATCTATAACATTAGGCCACAGCATTGCTGTGGCTTTGTTAACTGAGCATGAGCTTGATAAATAACACGGTGGCCAGTAACAGCAGTAACCCATTCATCACCCGCACAAAACGCTGGGCGTCGAACCTTTGCCGAATTTTGACCCCCAGCCAATTACCTACTAGCGCTAAAGGGGAGAAAGCCAGGGCGAGCAGCAGGATGTCGAGGGTTAACAACCCTTGGCTGCTAAAGGCAATCAGTTTTACGCCATTCATCAGTGCAAACAGGGCAGCGGCGGTGGCAACATAGTGGCGCGGCGGCAGTGCTTTAGCATTAAAGTACATAATCAGTGGTGGGCCGCCGGCATGAACCAAGGTGCTGGCTAAACCAGAGAGCAGGCCCATTGCTTTCGCTCCCCAATGACTGGCCAACAACGCATAACGGGTATTAGCAAAAAATAGGCTGCGAATGGCAAAACCAGCACTAAAAGTGGCGATGACTGCGCTTAACCAGCGTCCATCGATTGCAGTAATGAGCCACTGCGCGACAATCACACCCACTATCACCGCAGGTAATAGCTGGGTGATTAAATCCCCCCGCCACTGACGCCAGTAGCTTTTTAAGCTCAATACATCAGCAACAATTAAAATGGGCAGCATCAGGGCGATAGCATCCACCGCCGGCATTACCAGCAGTAACAGAGGCACAGCAAACACCCCGAGGGCGCCAGCAAATCCGGACTTGGAAATGCCGTTCAGCACCACCACCAAAGCGATAACTGTAAGAGTGAGTAAGGCCATTAAGGCAGCTCGAAATACAATGCTTCTAGCGCGCTTTCAGCCTCTAGCTCTATGCTTTGCTCGCGCTCCAAGGCAAATCCATCGCCGCTGGAAAAATGCGTGCCATCGGCTGTTAATGCACCTTTGACAATATGTACATAGCCAAGGTTGGCACCGCTTTGTAAGCGAAACTTTTGCTGCGCGTTGAGCATCAGCCGCGATAAGCGCATTTGCTGGTTAATGCTTAGGGTGTTGCCTTCACCTTGCGGCGTCACTAGCGGGGTCATCGCCTCCTGCTGTGGTATGCGCCGTTGCTCATAACTGGGGGTGATCCCTTTAAACTTTGGCAGAATCCAAATTTGTAGGAAATGCGCATGTTCGCTTTGCGAGGCATTATATTCGCTGTGCATAATGCCGCTGCCGGCACTCATTCGTTGTACTTCGCCGGCCGAGAGGGTAAAAGTGTTGCCCTGGCTATCTTGATGGGTTAAAGCGCCCTCAATGACATAGGAAATGATTTCCATATCGCGGTGTCCATGGGTGGCAAAGCCTTGGCCCGGTTCCACCTTATCCTCGTTAATAACGCGTAAGGTGGACAGGCCCATATGCTGTGGATCATAGTAATGGCCGAATGAAAAGCTATGCTGGCTTTGCAACCAACCCAGATCAACCTGACCTCGCTGCTCAGCGCGACGAATATAGTTCATAGTAGACTCCAAAAGTATGTTGATAGAGCCAGTTTAAGAGCATACAAAAGTGAATAAAATGAGTTAAAAAAGCACTTAGCGTTCGTTTTTAACGAATGTGTTTGCTTTAGAGCTCGAGCTTATTCGTCTGCCATCAGTCGGTAGCGCAGCTCACCAATAAATGTTCGCGCGGCGGGGCCGAGATTATCGCCATCTTTAAAGAGCAGATATAACAACGCCGTGCGGGTGTCTGCGCCAGCAATATTAAGCGCCTTAAGGGTGCCCTGCTCAAGCTGCTCCGTAATAGCGATACTGGGCAGCCAGGCAAAGCCCAAGCCTTTGCTGATCATATTGATAGAGGTGTGTAAATGGCTGACCGTCCAGCGCTGCTCAGCGCCGAGCCAACCGGAGCTTTGCTGCGCATTTAGCGCTGAATCGCGCACCACGATTTGCCGATGTGCTTTGAGGTCTTCGAAGGTGAGGGCGCGGGGGATTTGCTGCAATGCGTGCTGCGGATGCGCAACCGCGATAAACTCAAAGTGGCCAAGCTCCTCACAAAAATCATCATTGGCCAATGGCGAGATGGCGATATCCACTTTATTGTCTTGCAGTAGTTCGTTAGCACCGGCTAATACCGATTCAAACAGTTCAATGCGCAGCAGCGGGAACTGGCTGCTGGTGGCTTCAAGCACACTGAAGAGCAGCTCTTTGGGAAGTAACTCGTCAACGGCAATACGCAATTGTGATTCAATGCCTTCACCTAGAGTATGGCCCATGGCTTCGACCTTGGCGGCCTCATCAAGCAGGTACTGGGCGCGGCGCAGCATCATGTTACCGGCCTCGGTCAGGGTGGTTTTACGGCCATGCACGGTAAATAGCTTCACGCCTAAAGCGGCCTCTATTTTTGCCACGGCATTATGGATACTGGACTGGCTTTTATGCACGCCTGCGGCCGCTTGGTTGAAGCCGCCATATTCCACCACGGCGCGAAACATGCGCCACTGTTCTAACGTTATTCTTAACACTTAACAATCACCAGTATCACAGGTATTGAGTTTCTGCTGTGCTTGCTTGTCTTGCGCTAACACATGTTTTAAATCGTCCATACGCTGGCGTACCGCGACACCATAACTGTGATCATCGCCCCATAACTCAGCCAATTGCAATAGCGATTCCCGATCATGATTGCGAAACAGCTCTCCGGCGCGTTGTGCATCGGGCGCGCTATTTCCTAGTAGTTGCAATGACTCAACGGCAAGGTTAATGGCGGAGTCGACTGTTTCACGATTAAAGGCATCAATATCGGCACCAATCAGTTGGTAAGCATGGCGTCTATCACGTGCGCGAGCGACCAATTTCAGGTGCGGATAATGTTTTTTCGCCAACTCGATAATGGTTAAGGTTTTATCGGCATCATCAATGGCTATAACGAGCATTTGCGCATGTTCAGCACCCGCAGCATCGAGTAATTCTTTGCGGCCGGCATCGCCGTAGAAAACTTGCGTACCAAAGCGTCGCAACAACTCGATTTGGCTAGGGCTATGGTCTAGCACGGTAATATCGTAGCCTTGAGCGCTGAGTAAGCGCCCTATGACCTGGCCAAAGCGACCATAGCCAGCGATGATCACATTTTTGCTGGCCGCGATATGCTCGGGTTTATCATAGGCCGGTGTATTACTGCTATTGCTGCGACGTTGTAAGCGTTCATAAAGGATCAGTAAAAGGGGCGCCATCAACATCGAAATAGCCACCACTAAGGTCACTAGATTGACTTGCTCGGTGGTTAATATTTGCAGTGATGAAGAAGTTGTCAGCAACACAAAAGCAAATTCGCCTCCTTGAGCGAGCGCCAGGGTAAATAGCAGCTTGTGACCACTTGCGAGCTTAAATATATGGGCAAGGGCAAATAGAATCGCTGCCTTGACGGTGATTAGTATCAACACCATTAGCAACACGTCAGCGAAGTTGTCGGCCAACAAGGCAAAGTCGATATTGGCGCCAACGGCAACAAAAAATAGCCCCAGTAATAAACCCTTAAAGGGTTCGATATCGGCTTCTAACTCATGACGAAAGTCACTCTCTGCCAGTACCACGCCCGCGAGAAAGGTGCCTAATGCCGGTGACAGCCCCACCAGCTGCATAAGCAAAGCTATCGCCACCACTAAGAACAGCGCAAACACAGTGAAAATTTCGCGCATACGGGTTTCCGCTATAAACCTAAACAGCGGTGCAGATACATACTTGCCGGCGAGAATAATTGCGGCAATAAGGGTGGTGGAAATACCTACTTGCGCCAGCACCGGCAAGCCTTCAATAAGGTTGCTGTGGGCCGTTGGCGCGGACGTGGGTGCAAACGCCAACAGTGGCAGCAGGGCGAGCATGGGTATAACGGCGATATCCTGAAATAACAGCACCGAAAACGCGTTTTGTCCCGCCTCAATACGCAACCAGCCTTTTTCTTCGAGCGATTGTAAGACGATGGCGGTGGATGACAGTGCCAGCATTAAACCAATGGCTAATGCGCTTTGCCAAGGTAATGGCAACAGCCAGTAACACAGGGCAAATAGCACTGCCGCCGTTAAAGTGACTTGTAAGCCACCCAGGCCGAGGATGGCATGACGCATGCGCCAAAGCCGTGCCGGGTGCAGTTCTAGGCCGACGAGAAAGAGCATCATCACTACGCCAAATTCGGCAAAGTGCATCACCTCGGTTTGGTCGCCGACCAAGCCTAAGGCATAGGGGCCAATCAGGATACCGGCGAGCAGATAACCTAATACCGAGCCCAAACCAAGGCGTTTAGCAAGGGGCACGGCAATAATTGCTGCTCCCAAATAAATGAGGGCCATCAATAACATAGGTTATCCTACTCAATCACGGTTAGGCCACTTAGAGTGGCTGAACTACAAGCTAATTACAACAGCATAAACTCGTTATCGTCTCCGGGAATATCGGCAAAGAGGCGTTGCTGCCAATCCGATATGGTTAAAGAAGATAAAGGGGTCAACTATTTTTTTTCTAGGTGCGGCAGTATCCGCTTAACCGTGAGGCCGCCAATATCGTGCTGCGTTGCTTCTAGTATTTTTGCCATAGTATATGGGGTGAGCCAGCGCCTTAGCACTGGCTCTGTGCTCTTAACTGCGGTCTTTAAGTAATAGCTGATCTAGGCTGTATTTTCCTGCGCCACTAGCTGCGAGAGCCAAAAAGCCACCGGCAATGGCGATATTTTTATAAAACATCAAAAACTGTGTTTGCTCACCCAAGTCAAAGTGGAATAGCAGGGCGCTGACGATACTAAAAATGGCGAAGGCCAGTGCGGTTAAGCGGGTAAGTAGACCTAATACCACCATTGCGCCACCAATCACCTCAAGGGCAATGACTAGAGGCAGTAAGACGCCGGGTACACCCATTGTCGCCATGTACTGTGCGGTCGCATCGTAAAACTCAACCTTACTGAGTCCTGTGAGTATAAAGAGCGTCGCTAAAGCAAAACGAGCAAGTAGCTTGGCAATGTTGTTAAAGGCTTCGGTGTGGGTGATGTTAATGATATTCATGGTTCTCTCCTCGATAAAAGTGTGCCACCGCAGTGGCGATGTAATCACTATATGTTTAACCAGAGAGAATAAAAATTAGTTAAATTACGCTATTTCGTTCGTTTTAAAAGAATGAAGTGACGTAAACGTTCAAGTGTTTCATTGTGGCGCGCTGTAAGCTGATAGTGATTATTCATAGGAGGAAATAACCATGCTATCTCAGCAGCAGCTTTATCAACTATTACCACAACTCCCTGAAGCATTGATGGCGATGACCGAATCCGCAGAGCATCAACTTGAGCCAGAGTTAATACATATGGTGCGTTTGCGGGTATCGGCTATTAATGGCTGCCGCTTTTGTATTGCCATGCATACTGGTGAAGCCCAGCAAAGCGGCATTACCGAAGCGACCATAGCTGCATTGCTGAATTCGCCAGCAGCATCAACTTTTACAGCGGCTCAATGGGCGGCGCTGCAATGGGCTGAGGCATTAACCTCACTTGCGAGGCATGAATCGCCGGAGGCTGATAAACAAAGGCTGCAAGCGCACTACAGTGCAGAGCAAATAGTGGCTTTATGCGCGGTTATTATTCAAATTAACGGCTGGAATCGAGTGGCCATCGGCTTTGACTTTTAGTGAGGGTAAGCAGCCTAGCTAAAACTGGCTGCTACAGTCATACTCAGGCAGCGGCGCGTCTTGGTGGCGTAGCTGTGGGTGACGAGTGTGTAACTGCTGGTATAGTGCTGGGTTTTTGCGGGCGATGAGTGCCAACATACTACGGTGCCAAGGCGTAAGCGGAGGCTGATAGGTCATCACCTCATCGAGTACCTGCAAGCTCGGTGCTTGGCCCGCGAATAGCTCAATGCCCTGAAGGCTCAGGGCAAGCGGATCCATCGCGGTTATGCCTTGATGGTAGGGGACGCCAGCGGCTACTAATTGCGTTAATAGCTCGGTATCGTAGTGGCTAATCGCATAATACAGTAGCGAATGTCCGTGACTATCGAATCGCGGCAAATACTCCCGTAGTTGCGGTAGCGTCAAACCTGCGGGTAAGCGCACGTAGTCCAGCTGGGATTGACCCAGTTGTGAGCTTTGCAGCCGTGTGAATGACTGTGCCCCGACGCGGCTCAGTGAGGCGTAAAATAGATCTCGGCGTAATGCTTCGGTGAGTGGCTGCTGATATAACGATGCTAAGGCGGCCTCTAACCCCTCTCTGCGCAGCACCTTTAAATAAGCTTTTGCAGCTTGACTGTGATGAACGGTACGTTCGGCGTTGCGCGCTTGGTTGCGGGTGTAACACTCGTAAAGTTGCACGGAGCGAGCATTCAACGCGGCCAAATCAACGTCGCCTTCGTAACTCACCTGTGCCAGAGCATGCGCTAACCCGAGCGGTTGCCAGTCATTACGAAACTCTCTCAGTAAACTGGGGCACTGGCTTAAACGGTTCTTCAACTGTTGGCTTATAACCAGTTGCTGGTCGGCGCGCTGCTGCAGTTGCTGAATCAGCGGCTGAGCAAGGTCCAAGTGCAAAGCATCTCTTTGCCATAGGCTGTCAAAATCGAGTTGGTGGTGAGTATATATTTGCTGTATGCGCTCAGCGGTCAACTTAAAGCGACGCCCCTGCGCTTCAATAATGTCGCCCTTTTCGTTGTAGATAAATGCTGCTCTAGCCCCCTGGCTGGTCAATAACTCAATCACCTCGACATAATCCGGCCAACGAGACTGTGGAGCGTTACTCAACCCCCATATTGCCCACTCTAATGTGGAAGGCAGATAATTGTCGTCACTCAGCGCGGCCCCTTTGTTTAATAGGGCTTTAACCACCTCCGTTCGTCCTGCTCTGGCGGCTAAATCAATTAACCGCAAGGCATCAGCATAATCTTGTGATACGACGAGGTTAATGTCATCAAAGTGCTTAATAACGGTGACAATCTGCGCATCTAAAATGTCAATATTACTAATTAGCCAGGCTATATCGTCGACATATAACTGTTGCCCTGGCGCGAGGGAGAATGAAGGATGAGCTAACTTTTCCAGTAGCCAAGGTTGTGGAGAGTGCGGCTGAACGAGTAGCTCCGTTGCGGTATTTTCACTGAACTGTTGGCTGGCAGTCGCGATACGCTGCGCCATTTGCGTATTGGCTTTTAATTGTTGATAGCGCCATGTTGTTGCATGGCTTGGCCCGAGAAAGTGCGCGATAGCGAGAGTGACTTGATCTAAGGAGTACCCTTGGCGTAATAGGGCCTGGTAGTTCAAAGTGGTGAAATACCTGAGTCGTTGATTTTCATACTGGGCCAATTCGTTGGTGCATTGATGTATGCTGGGCTTCGCTAGTGAGGTAGACGTATCACTGAGTGATAACACTGGCTTTTTATCAACCGTTAAGCTCGTTGAGCTTGTAACCCTTGGTGTGCTGATTTCGTGCGTTTGTTGCTCGATTGGTAATAATTTCTGCCAAGCAAGCCACATCGCCGTAACAGTAATGAGCACAATGACGATGGGCTTGTGGCGCATAATTGATCGTGGCTAAACGCTGGGCTTGGTAACCGACTTAGCGCATGAACCCTGGGCTTGTTCGTCGTTTTTACCGCCAATGCAATAATCGAAGCGTAAAGCCATAGGCAGATCCTCGCTACTTTCTCTGGATGGCAATTGCCAATTGCGAATGTACTCGCGTGTTGCTTTACGAAGCTCCCGAGCATGACGCTGTGGCTGGCGAGCAATGACCTCGATATTTTTAGGCTTGCCTTCAGGGCTTATATCAAAGCCTACGACTGCACAGCCAGTAATTCCATCCCGCGCTAGTTCAATAGGGTAGCGGGGGGTATTTATGGTATCAAGTGGCTGCCAAAGCTGCTCCCCGTCTTGGCTTACTAGGTAGTGCACTTTCACATCGGCGTGAATCACCTCTTTGGCTTCAACCGAAGCACTGGCTGCCAGCGCCAGTATCAGTGGTATGGTTTTAAGCATAATACATCCTTGTTTACAGTAATAAAAAATGGCGGTGCAAAACACCTTTCTCAGCTAGCTTAAAGTTTAAGCGAGAACATGTGAAGAGGATGACTAAAATTTATCCATCAACCAGGCCATAAGACAACACCCACCTAGAAATAGCACAGCGCTTACAACGGCAATGATGGTGCGAGTGCGGTGTGCAGCTTGTTGAGGATAGCTTGGGCAATAAGCTAAATAGGCCAATACCAAGGCTTCAATTGTCGCAACTATCGCAACAGCCCACGTCTGGGCAGAGGAATGCATCATAAAATATAGGCCTATGCTCATTCCTATCGCGGCGAGCCACTTGGCTTTGAGTGGCACTATTTTATGGCTCTGCCAGTTGTGTAAAATTGGCCCGAAGCGCGCGTGATTCAGTAGCCACTCTTCCAAGCGTTGTGAAGAATGAGTGAAACATGCCAAGGCAAGAATAAAGAAAATGGTGGTGGGCATCACTGGCAGCGCAATACCAATGACACCGAGGCCGACAAAAGCCAGCCCTAGGCCTTGTAAGCAGTAGTTTTTATAGCGAATAAGCATATTCGTTGATTTATTTTTATTGCTCACTTCAAGCCTAAGTCAATCAGGTCGATGGTTTACTGATTCTGTCAACCAGCCGGGCGGACGTCGTCTAAGGTACATAAATAGTCGTTAATTGTATATTTCAAAATACTGAATTAAAGCACTAGCACCTGACAAACAGGCGCTTTCTTCTACACTGTGGGGACAGCTGTTCTGCTTTTGGAGGGAGTATGTACAACGTTAATATCGAACGCTTAAAAGAGACTTTATTTACTTTGTCTCGGATCGGGTATAACGAGGAAGATAAGGGAATTTATCGTCCTGGCTTTAGTGCCGCCGATTTTGAGGCGCGCAATTGGCTTATGGATTTGGCCCAAAGCGAAGGCTTTCGCACCCAAATGGATGGTGCAGGCAATGTACACATTGAGTATGGACCGGAAAATACCAGTGCGGTTGTAGTCGGCTCGCACCTTGACTCCGTGCCTGCGGGGGGCATGTTTGATGGCACTTTGGGGGTGATTGCTGGGCTCGAATGTTTACGGGTATTGAAACACCATGACGTTGCCTTGAAGCACCCTGTGCGGGTAGTCGCCACTGCAGAAGAAGAAGGGCGCTTTGGCGGGATGTTTGGTGCGCAAGCACTGACCGGTAAATTAACCCCGCACGATATTCTCACTATGCATGATGCAGACGGCTACCTACTTAGTGACGCTATGAAAAGTTGCGGCCTTGATCCTATGCAAGCGCTGAGTGCAGCGTTTAGCCCAGAGGATTTAAAATGCTTTATTGAACTGCATATCGAACAAGGCCCTGTGCTTGACCAAACTGGTATACAAATTGGCGTTGTTGATGGCATTTCTGGTGTATTTAAGTGGATTGTGAAGCTGGTGGGTAAGGCCGACCATGCGGGCACCGCGCCGATGGAAATGCGTTCTGATGCGTTTATGGGGCTGGCGGATTTTGCCCATGAAATAAACCGTATTATTGATGAAGATGGCACCGAGTACAGCCGCATTACCGTAGGTAAAGCAGAGTTAAAGCCCGGGTTTGCTCACACTATTGCCGGTGAGGTGGATTTCACTTTAGTGGTTCGTGATATGGATCAACACATCATGGAAGCGTTGAGCCAAGCCTGCCGCAAAGCCCTTTCTGCTATCGCTCGACGCCATCAATTAATGTTTGAATACGAGCAGGTAAGTTGGTTAGCACCGCAGCATTGCAGCCCTGTGTTAACAGACTTTGTTGCCGAGCAAGCGCAGCAGCTAGGGCTGAACTATCAACGTATGCCCAGTGGTGCAGGCCATGATTGTCAGTTTTTTACCAGCCTCACAGAAACTGGGCTGATATTTATCCCTTCGGTCAATGGCATAAGCCATGCTCCTGATGAGTGGTCGCATTGGCATGACGTAGAGGCCGGAGCCAACTTGTTGCTGGCCTGTGTTGCCACCCAAGCAACCAGTTCGGGGTTAGTCAAAGCGACGCGTAAAGGCGATAAAAAAGTCACAAAGATTGCTAATAACTCAAATAAAAAAGTGGGCTAGCAGCAATTGCATAAAGATGTACTAGGCTTATTTTACTAAACTTTTTTGATTAAATGCTTAGTTTGAATTCAAAAAATTTGAGTGTTAGGGTTAATTTTTACGCATTAGGGACGCCTGCGGCAGTATGAAATTACTAAGTCAGTGTGTATTGGTAAGCTTCACCATCTTTGCGCTTGCAATGGGATGGGGTGTGGCTGGTGCGCAGAGTCAGCGTCCTATTATTATTGAACCCGTAGAGCAAAACGTCAGCGCCGGCTATTTTGATGTAAAGTTGCGTGCTGCACCGTCCTTGACCCTTAGTGAGCAAGAGCTCACCTCAATATTAGCCAATGCGTACTTGCATATTGAATCTGATTCCCACCTGTTTCCCATAGAAGCTGCAGTCAATGGCCAGCAAGCCGTTACTATTAGTGGTTTGGCAGAGGGTCATTACACCGTTAATTTAGTTGCAGATGGTCAAGCACTCAGCGACAGCGCCACTGTTGTTGTGCAGCACCACAGTATGACTTTGGTTTGGCCGCTATTTACGCTTGGCTTGGTGCTTTTCATCGCTTTATTCGTGGTACTAATGCGTGGCTATGTAGCCGATAACCGAGCGCCGGATTCTTAGGAAGTAGCATGTTAGATACGCAAACGGCGCTCATTATCACCGCTATTTTTGCTATCGTTTGGGTTGCTTTCGGCTGGTGGCTTGGACGTCATGTTAAATCCCATGAAGACTTTGCTTTGGCAGGACGTAATGTTGGCTTTGCCTTTGCAACCGCCACCGCTATGGCAACCTGGGTCACCAGTAATACCACTTTGGTGGCGCCACAATTGACGTACCAATTTGGTATTTGGGGGATGGTAGGTTACTCCTTTGCCGCGTTAGGGCTGCTGTTATTTGCTCCGCTTAGTCAACGCATTAAGCGGCTGTTGCCCACAGGGTTTACCAGTGGCGACTTTATCCGCTTACGCTTTGGCCGCTTTAGTTGGCGCATATTTCTCATTATTTCCTTGGTTTACGCCTTTAGCTGGCTAGTCAGTTTAGGCATGGCAGGGGGGATTTTGCTGGAATCACTCAGTGGCCTAGATTATCACTTGGGGATGACTGTAATCCTCACCATGTGCGTGCTATATACCTTATTCGGTGGGATGCGCGCGGTAATCGCTACCGATTTTATTCAAGCGCTGATTATCGTGATTGGCGTGATCATTGTGGCTGGTGTGGTGATCGATAATTACAGCTTGGAAACGGTGCATCAGAACCTCGCCGCAGAGCATCCCATGCTGTTGGATTTATTGTTTCCTGCGGCATTACTGTTTTTGTTTAACAACATCTTTTTTGGCTTAGGAGAGATCTTTCACTCTAATGTATGGTGGTCACGGGCTTTCGCCTTTCGTGTTGATACCGCCAAAAAAGCGTACTTTACCGCCGGATTATTATGGTTGCCGATACCCATAGTGACAGGGTTTATAGCCCTTGCCGCGCCAACCTTAGGTATTTTCCCTCCCAGTGCAGATATGGTTGGCCCCATGGTGGCGGCGAATGTGCTTGGTTATGGTGGCGCTATTTTACTGTTTATCATTGTTTTCTCTGCGCTTGCCTCGAGTCTTGATTCACTTTTAGCAGCCACCTCTGACCTTATTACTCAGGATATTTATAACAAGCATATTAATCCTGATGCTGACTCTGAAACGTTAATGCGTATCGGCAAGCGAGTTATCGTCATTCTAGGGATTGCTACATGGTTGTTGTGCCTGCCCAAACTAGCGACGCTTGGTGCCTTGCTTAATTTTGCCGGTGCGTTCGTTGCGAGCACCATTTGGCCCATCGTACTTGGCTTATATTACCGCCGCTTAATTGGCAAAAGTGCTGGTTTAGCAATGCTCTTGGGCACAATAAGTGGGTTGATTGGTTACTTTGCAATTGGTTTTTATGTCGCGGCATTAATTTCCTGTGCCGTGTCCTTGGTGGTTTGCATCATCGCATGCAAGCTGAATAACACGCCCTTTAATTGGCAGCAACTAAAGACACCAACGGAGGACAACCATGATCTCTAGCAGTTTGTTTTCTCTGTTGATATACGCCGCTCTGGTGCTGGCGTTGTTGTGTCCTATTTTACTCGTGACCTTATTTGTTCGCGATCATATTAAGGGAAAATTATGGTAAGTGCCCTCGCCATTGAAAAAGCCGCTTTTGATAGAGCTCGCCCTGATGTTTACGGTGATGCTCATCCGAAGGCGTTATTACGAGCAATTGAAGAGGATGGAGACTTACTCCATCAAGTCGAAAATCAGCATATCATCAGTGCTGATCAGTTGAACCGCGATATTTTGGTGCAGCTATTTCGTCTGGCTGCGAAATATGAAAGTAACCCTGCGCGCTATCGCTCGCCGCTGCAAGGGAAGATTCTCATCAGTGCCTTTTATGAACCAAGTACGCGTACGCGGTTATCATTCGAAAGTGCCTGGCATCGCCTCGGTGGCGATATCATGTCAATTACCGATCGCTCCTCTACAGGCATTGCCAAAGGGGAGTCTCTCGCCGATGTCGCAGAGATGTTTAATAACTATGGCGACTGTGTGGTATTGCGAGACAATGCCAATGAGTCTATAGCGGAGATGGTTGGGCCGCTGCGTATTCCTATTATTAATGCGGGTAACGGTATTGATGAACACCCAACACAAGCAATGTCCGACCTGTACACTATTTTCAAATGGTGCCCAGCGCTACTTAATCCAGAGCATGAGGATTTTCGCCAGCTAAAAATCGGCATTGTTGGCGTGCCGAATCAAATGCGCACGGTGCGTAGTCTGCTTAAAATGTTTGTGCATTTCCCCGAGATTGTCGATGAAATAGTATTACTCAACGACCAAGATGAAGACACCATATTCGACTCTGGCCAAAAACAGCAACTCATCGATGCCGGTATCCATATTCGTACCAGCAAGGAGATGGATGAGGTTCTGCCTCAGCTAGATGTGGTGTACATCAATGCCATTGCTTGGGTAGGCGATAGCTTTGAAACCTATGGCAAAAAATACGGCCTCAATTGCAAATCTCAGCTGAAAAAAGACGCCATCATCTTGCACCCTTTAGCTCGAGGTGAAGAGCTCTCCACTTGTTTAGATGATACGCCTCATAATTGGTATTTCTCCCAAGCGCGAGGCGCAGTATTTTTACGTATGGCACTTCTCACTTGTATGGTGCAGCGAGCCGATACAGTGATGGATGTCATTTAGCTAGCAGTTTAATTTATTAAGGATTTTACATGTGCGGTATAGCGGGAGTATTTAATCTCGATCCAACTCAATCCATTGATCCACAGCTGCTTGTCAATATGGCGGCTATCCAACACCATCGCGGCCCCGATGGTTTCGGTTACCGTCGTATTGAGGGTAAAGGTATCGGCTTTAGTCATGCCCGCCTTTCTATTATTGACCTGAATGAGCAACGAGCACGACAGCCTTTTATGAGCAGTGATGAGCAACTGATGCTTACACACAACGGTGAGTTCTATGATTATGCCCGAATTCGTGCCGACTTAGTGGCTCAAGGCGCTCGTTTTCAATCGAAAAGTGACTCAGAAATTGTGCTCCATCTTTATCAGCGCCAAGGGATGCAAGCGATGCTGGAGCAACTGCGTGGGGAGTTTGCTTTTGCACTGTATGACAACAAAGAAGACACACTGCATTTAGTGCGTGACCGCTTCGGGATAAAGCCCCTTTATTACACGCAAACACAAGACGAAGTGGTGTTTGGCTCAGAGCTAAAAGTGCTGTTTGCGCACCCCAAGGTTAAACGACAGTTTTCCAGTGCTGGGCTCTATCATCAGCTTATTCAAGTGATGGTGCCGGGGAGCACGGCATTCGCTGACGTACACCAAGTCAAGCCGGGTCATGTTGTCAGTTTTAAACGGCAAAATGGGCAGTGGCAAATAACGGATAACCGCTATTGGGACGTAAACTTTCCCCGTGCTGAGGAGCACCAAAATGACGCCGATGAACAGTTGTATATACAAGGGGTCCGCGAAAAGCTATTAGAAGCGGTACAGCTGCGTTTAACAGCAGACGTGCCAGTGGGTTGTTACCTGTCGGGTGGCATTGATTCTTGCGCGATTCTCGGGCTCTCTTCGGCGGCGAGCCAGCAACCTATCAAGGCATTCACCATTGGCTTTGATAGCGACGATTATGATGAAACCCCCATAGCAAAAGAAATGGCCGAAGCCACGCAGGCCGATCATCACATCATGTCACTAAGCGGGGATGAGCTTTACAGTCATTTTGAGCGCACCTTATGGCATACCGAGCGCACCATTTACAACACCTTAGGTGTGGCAAAATACCTCATGAGCCAGCAGGTGAACGACGTAAACTATAAAGTGGTGATGACTGGAGAAGGGTCTGATGAGCTCTTTGCTGGCTACCCTTCGTTCCGTAACGACTTGTTCCTTTATGGTATGGATGAAGTGGATGCCGATGAGCGCGCAAAGTGGCAGAGCATGTTACAAAAAACCAATAAGCTCTTTAAGGGCGCGATGCTCTCGCGCAATGAGTGTCGTAATGAGGCCTTGGAAAGCCTAGTTGGTTTTACCCCCAGTTGTTTACAACCTTGGCTGGCTTGTGGTGAGTTCGCCGATGGGTTGGTGGCTGAGCAACATAAAACAGCCTTAGCTGATTACGATGCTGGCAAAGCCATTGCGGACACCTTTGACAACGATATGTTAGCAGGACGTCACCCTCTCGATAAGGCGCAGTATGTATGGATTAAAACCATGCTCGAAGGGCAGATTCTCACCTGGGGTGGTGACAGAGTCGATATGGCTAACTCGATGGAAGCGCGGCCAGCGTTCTTAGATCATCACCTTGCTGAGTTTGCTTTTAACATCCCCCCTCATCTGCGTATAAAAGACAACAAAGAAAAATACGTGTTACGTGAGGCAATGAAAGGGTTATTGCCGGAGACCTTATACAAACGAGAAAAGTTTGCTTTTATGGCGCCGCCCGCTCACACCGACGAGAAAAAGTGGCAAGCGATGAAGCAGTTGGCTGACAAGTACCTAAGCGACGAGGCATTAGCACAATCAGGCCTGTTAGACCCGCAAGCTGTAGCGGATTTATTTTCCCTTCACGATGCCCCTGACACTGATGATGCATTGAAGGTGCAGTTGGATGCGGTGATTAATCACATGATTGGCGTTCAGGTATTGCATCAGCAGTTTGTAGCAACCGATGTGCCTCAACAGGCTGCACAATTGGCGCAACATTATGGTTGGCGTGCTGACGACGCGCACCAAGGTGCACAAATATAGAAACCGAATAGGGCTGCAAGCGCAGCCCTTTCTATGGTGTTAGGCAAAAGGTTTAAAGGCATCGTCCAGTGGTGTGTCGGCGAGGTGATTTACGTAGTTACTCATCACTTTTTGGCTGAGAGCAAGAATAATATCCAATAAATTCTGCTGACTATAGCCGGCAGCGAAAAAGGTCTTACTTTGTTCATCGCTCAAGTGACCACGCTGACGCACAATTTCGAGCGTGATATCACGCAGTACTTCTAGCTTGTCGTCACCTAATGGCGCCTGGTCACGCAAAGCCTGATTAAGGTCGTCATCTACCTTCATTGATTTGGCAATAGCTGAGTGCGCAGGGACACAGTAATGGCATTCGTGTTCAACGTTAATACTCTGCCATACCACTGTTTTTTCGGCATTATTGAATGAGCTGTTTAAAAAGGCTTCATGCAATACTTGGTATCCGTGTAAAAGCTGTGGCGATTCGGCCATGACTGCGTGCAAATTAGGAATACTACCAAAAGCTTGTTGTGACTTCTCTAGTAAGGGTTTGCTGCTTTCTGGCGCGGTCTCTGGGGTATGTAAAGTAAATTCTTTCATCGCTATCTCCTTTTGGTGTGTAGGGAGTAGACTAGGTTTATTTGAACGTTTATTCAAATAAGCTTTAGTTATATCCGACTTCACACCCATCTAAGGTGCGGTGAAATAAAATAACGGTACATCGGGTCGCACAGGGCAATAAAAAAGGGCCACTAGGCCCTTTTTTAAATCACTCACTACTTAGAAGTAATAACCAATATTGATATTGAAGCGGCGTTCTGTTTCGTCGCTGTCACCAGCAATAGAACCCCCTACAAATGGCTGATTCTTAGCATGTACTAAGTCAAAGTAAGTGAATAACCCGCCGGCGGCAACAGAAACGCCGGTTACGTTCATCCATGTGTCTTCGCTGTTGTCAGACTTGTCGTAGATGATGCCGTAGTCATTGTAAAACTGCAGATTGGTTACCGGACCCCACTCAACAGGGAGGCTGTAGGCAATGTTGGCGTTGGTCATTGTGGCTTCTGCGGCAATACTGTCATAGAAGGAGTAAGCACCTACCGCCATGCGATCGACGTTGTCGATATCGTAGTTGTAGTCACCATGTTGCAACTGGAAGTTCCAGGGGCCGATGTTACTATTTACGTGTACAGCCCACGCTTGGTAATCTCCAGCACGGTCATTACCATCATGCAGGCCACCGGCTAAGCCAGAAACACCAATCTCAGTTTTGCCACCTTCATGCTCTAAGTGGTAAGCGTAACGACCTGAAAAGGTATTGTATTCACCAACCGGGTTGGTTGGCTCTGCGTAGATGCCATCACCCACATTTCTAAAGCCAACAACATCATAAGAGTAACGATCACTGCGATTATCGACGTAACCATCAACGCCACCTAGCTCATCATTTTTGAAAAAGCCAAGATCGAGCTGCCAGTTATCGGCTACTTTACGCTTAAATAGCACACCCATGTCATGGTCATCTTCTAAACCAATGTAGTAAGTGGTGCCGAAGAACCAGTTATGTGAGTTGTACGGCCAATTACCAAAAGGCACTTTGGTAATACCGGCCTGCACTTGCCAGTCTTCTGCGAAATCGTAGCCAACATAGGCATATTTCACCGCCGTCATGTAGTCGAAGAAGCGAATCTCAGCGTTGAGCTCGACATCACCAATATCGCCAGAGAAATTTAACCGGAAGATATCGAAGTCAAAGTCGCCGCCACGATTTTTATTATCATCATCGTAAGAGGTATGGCTGAAGTTGGTACGCACTGCACCACCTACATGAATGCCATCTTCTTTCTCGACGCTCTTTTCCATCGCCACTGTTTGCTCAAGCTGCTGTTCTTGTTGAGCAATACGGGTATTAATCTCTTCTTGCTGCTGTGCTTGTTGCTCTGCACTTTGCTCAGCGGCATCAAGCTTTTTCTGCAACTGCTGCATTTGCTTTTGCAACTGTGCCAGTTGCTCCTTCATTGCCTCCATTTCTGGGTTCGCCATTGCGGTGCCAGAAACACAGGTAATGGCAAGAGCCAATGCGGTCTTCTTGAACGTAGTCATAATTGCCCTATGTTGTTGCCATAATCACTTAGCCTAGACTAAGTATTTGAATTTTTCGAAGTTGATTAACCAGATTAAATACTGGCCAGTGGCGCTAAGGGATCATCCTAGATACGACCCCTCTATGCCAAACCGTGCTTTAGTGTAGCAAGAGGAACCGTTTTGGGGAAATGTGTAAGTGTTTACTAATATTAGAGTTATTCTGATTTTCCAGGGTCAACCTGACGGGTAATTGCACCCACTTCCAGTAGCGGAGAAGCATCTATGTTATCTGCGTCCATCATTGCGGCGATGCGCTGCATCGACGAAAGTAGCAGAGTTTGTTCCCATTCAGAGAGGCTGCTGAACTTCTCGATAAAGTGATCTTGAAGTGGTTGTGGTGCCTGATCAAGCAGCGCTTTGCCTTGCTCGGTCAAATATAAGCTCACTCGGCGTTTATCAAGCTGGCTGCGCACGCGGCTTACCAGCGCTCGACTCTCTAGTCTATCTAAAATATTGGTGACTGTTGCTGGGCTAAGATTCACATTTTGGGCAATGCGGCTGGCCGTGATACCGTCGGTTTGTGCCACTTCATGCATAATTAGTAGCTGTGGGCCAGTGAGGCCGGAGGTTTTGTTCAGTTGTTTGGAGTGCAGATCAATGGCGCGGATGACCTTACGCAGGGCAATTAATAACTCGTCATACTTTTGCATTTCCAACCTCCAACTGACTAAAGCAGCCATTATACCTTTAAATACCAAGCGGACTACACCCCCTTGATAAAAACCGTTACGTTTAAGGTTTATAAAAACGTGGCGAGTTTAGGCTATTGAAACTAAAGTTAATCATTATTACCTAGCGCAATACAACTATGAGTATTAGAAGCAAGTTATTACTGGCCTTTGTCAGTGCAATTATTCTACCTCTGGGTATCATTGCTGTTATTGTTATTAATCAAGCGCGTGACCAAGCGCTGAGTAACTTTCAAGACTTAACCAATCGCGAAGTCATCCAGATTGATAGAGGCCTCAGTTCGTTTTTTGCCGAGGTTGTGAAAGATGTGGACTTTCTCGCCTCACATCCCAAAGTGTTGGCAGCAACCACGGATGTCACTCTGTATAAAAACAGTGACACCAGCAGCGAACTTGATGCGCTAGCTGGCTCGCAAATTGAGCGGCAGGCGTTTACGTTGTTTAGCCATTTTGGCGAAACCCATCCTGGCCTTGCCTATGTGTATATGGGCAATCAAGAGGGCGGCTATATTCAGTGGCCACAATCAGCCGTCGGCCCTCGCTACGACCCGACCCAACGTCCGTGGTATCAACATGGTGCAAATGCCAATGGCGAGACGGTGCGAACCAATGCTTATTATTGGGCTGCTGATGATACGGTAATCGTGTCCACCGTAAAAGCGGTGAAAGAAGGCGGGCAAGTCGTGGGTGTGCAGGGGATGGATGTGTCGTTAAAGGCACTCACCGATATGGTTAAAAAAATCACTTTGGGTGAGTCGGGTTACCTCATGCTGGTAGAAGATAGCGGCACGGTATTAGTTAACCCTAAGGATCCGGAGCATAATTTTAAACAATTTTCCCAAGTCAGCAACGGCGCTTTTAGCGAATTGGCGCAAAGTCGTAATGGCGACTTTGAAGTGACGTTGGCCGGTGAGGATTACTATGCCCACCTCTATACCTCGCCACAGCTAGGTTGGAAGTTTATTGGCTTGGTGCCGCAAAGCGAGGTGATGGCGGCGGCTAACGCCATGACGTGGACGATTATAATTGTTTGCCTGGTACTTGCTGGGATATTTGCATCGTTAGGTAATACCATAGCAGGGCTTATCAGCGGCCCAATTATTACTGTTAGCAAAGGCTTAGAGGATATCTCCGAAGGGGATGGCGATCTTACCCAGCGGCTGCAAGTAAGCTCGAAAGATGAGACGGGTGCTTTGGCAGCGAACTTCAATGTGTTCTTAACTTCTATTGCCAAGTTAGTGGCACAAATAAATGACACCGCGAAAGAAGTGAATGAGGCTGCAACACATTCGCTGTCACTTTCGAGTAGCTTAAATGGTTATACTGATCAGCAGCAGCAGGCGCTTGCAATGGCTGCCACGGCCATTAACGAAATGGCGGCAACCGCAAATGAAGTGGCGCAAAGCTGTGCCAATGCTGCCGATTTAGCGCAGCAAACACGCGACGCCTCCGAGCAAGGGCAAGAAGTCATTACCGAAGCTGTGGGCAGTGTCACAGAGTTGTCGCAGGCGATTACCTCGGCAGCCAGTGATATTACCCAGCTTGCACAAGAGAGCGAAAGTATTACCTCCATTTTGGATGTTATTCGCGCCATTGCGGAGCAAACTAACTTATTAGCACTCAATGCCGCAATTGAGGCGGCCCGTGCCGGTGAGCATGGACGCGGCTTTTCCGTTGTTGCCGATGAGGTACGAGCGCTGTCACAACGAACCTCGCAATCGACAGAAGAAATAGCCACGCAATTGGATAAACTCAGGGCGATGAGCGAGAGGGTAGCGGGAGAGATGAATCAAAGCTTGGCTCGCAGCACCCAAACTGTTGAGCAAACCAATGCGGCGCAACAGCAGTTTGTGGAGATTAATCGCTCAGTGATGGATATTAGTGATCTCAATACGCAGATAGCGACGGCTGCAGAGGAACAGCAGCACGTGGCGGAAGATATTAATCGTAATGTTGTAGAGATTAAAACCGCCGCTGATGAAGTCAGTGAGGTGGCGACTAAAACAGACAGCAGTGGCCAGCGTTTAGATGCGCTTGCGAAACAATTGGCCGCCCTAGTTGGGCGCTTTAAAACCTAAATGCAAAGTAAAAACATGACCGCGAGATGAATTATTTTCGCGATATATTTACTTAGTTATGATTATTTGGGTATGGTGAAGCTGCATTGGCTTTTTTAAGAAGGAACGAAGTATGCAGCTTTCACCTAGTGTTACTATTGCTCGATGTGAGTCGGGTTTAGAATACTTACAGGTTAATTCACCCTTGTGCCAAGCCCGTATTTTTCTCCAAGGCGCACAACTGACCGAATATACTCCAGCTAACCAAAAACCACTTATTTGGGTATCAAGCGAAGAGGATTACCAAGAAGGCAAAAGTATTCGTGGCGGGATCCCCATCTGTTGGCCTTGGTTTGGAGTGCATCAAAATCCCGAATGGCCCATTCATGGTGTGGCTCGAGTATCGTTATGGCGTGCAGAAGAAGTAAAAGAAGAACAAGACGCCATTCGCATCAGCTTGTCTTTGCCGATGGCGCAGGTGGATAAAACCTATTGGCCTCACAACACCAAGTTAGAGGTTGAATATGTACTGAGCGATAAACAGCTCGAGGTACGATTGACTAACACCAACTTAGGTGACAGCCCAGTGCAACTAACACAAGCACTTCATAGCTACTTACCAACCCCAGATATTACGCAAACATCCGTAGACGGCTTGCAGGGGGCACAGTACATCGAGTTTGGTGAAGGGCCCTTTGAGCAACAAGAAGTGGTTCACTTTGGCCGTGAAACCGATATGGTCTACAGTGATGCACAGCCATTGCAGCGTATTCGCACCCCTGACGGCACCATCGAGGTTGCCCGGGAAAACTCGCGTTCGTGTGTTTTATGGAACCCCTGGGTAGATAAGTCTCAGCGGTTATCGAACTTTGCAGACGACGAATACCACAAAATGCTGTGTTTAGAGGCCGCAAATGTGCTTGACGATAAAGTGGAACTTGCGGCGCAGCAAAGCCACACGCTAGCAACCATTATTCGCTGGGGCTAGTAACGGTCTATGGGCTCGTCATTTAGTAATGAGCAGATTGAGCACCTGCCACAGCACCAAACCGTGCAATTACAACCTTTGCCGGGAGCGGCGTTAGGCTACCGCCTAACTCGGGCCTTGTTGTGGTTAGTGGGGTTGCTCGTTGCTACAGCCGCTGTTGCCTATTTGCGACCGCTTGATTTTGCCGCTTTGCGTCCCTGGTTGCCCTACGTTCTCCCAGCTTATGCATGCCTACACATACTCTGGCAGTATCTTACTTATCGTCATAGCGGCTATGCTATTCGCGAGCATGATGTGATGTATCAACGGGGGGTTATTTGGCGAACAACCACCCTACTTCCTTTTGCTCGTATTCAGCACAGTGAAATTCATCATGGGCCACTTGAGCGGCTCTGGTCTGTAAGTACCTTGCAGTTATTTAGTGCCGGTGGTTTTGCTGCCGACCTAACCATGAGTGGACTGCATCATCAACAAAACCAAGCCCTGCGCGACGTTATACAGCAGTACCACAACGATGAGCAATAATAGTAGTAATACAGCTGAACCAGCGCAGCATTGGCAGCGCTTGAGCCCATGGGCGATTCTTTATTTCATTGTGAATACCGGTTACCGACTTATCGCTGATGGCTTCTTAAATATGTTGCCGGTCTTGGTGCTCTTTGTTGTAAATGTTGAACGTAAAATATTTTGGGCAACATGGGGTGGAGGAATTGCGCTGCTGGCATTAGTTGCGTACGGCTGTGCTTATTACGCAACATTTCGTTTTCGGGTGCAAGGCGATGCTCAAGTGTTGCTTCATAAAGGTGTGTTTACCAAAGAGCGTCTGGCGTTACGTTTTACACGGGTGCAAAATATTAACCTTGCCACGCCTTTTTACTTTGCCCCCCTCGGAAGAACAAACTGTCAGTTTGACGCCGCTGGTAGCAGTGACAAAGAGATAGTCTTACCCGCTTTGAGTAATGCCCATGCGCAGCAACTACGTCGCTTTATTTTAGCGTCGAAGCAGCGCAGTGATGAAGTGGAGGCTGATACAGAGCAAGAGGCTCAAGTAGCAACCTCGGCTGATTTAGCCTTGCCGAACCATGAAGTGGCTAAATATGGGTTAATGTCGAATATGGCATTGCTGGCGCTAGCGGCCCTCATGCCTATTGTGAATATGGTCGATGGACTCTTTGAGCAAGTGGTGATCGCTAATTTAGATGCCTTTTTCAATGCTCACGACCCCTTGGCTGCATACGCTGAAGAGTTAACCCTGATCACTTTGCTTATCGCCGCAGTGATACTTACTGTCGGTGGTTCAGTGATCATGGCGTTATTACGGTTTTATAATTTTGAACTTTTTATCGAGCAGGCCCGTTTTCGTCGAGTTGCTGGGTTGTTAGAGCGCCAGCAACTCAGTATGCGTTTTACCAAGGTGCAAAGCGCGACCATTAAGCAAAACTGGGTCGCGGTATTATTGCGCCGTTATACCCTGAGTTTTGCGCAAGTGGCTACCTTCGGCCCGAAACATCAGCAGGATAAGCAATCGCTGTTATTGCCGGTGTTAACGCATGCGCAGATGACCCAGATGATGGCAACGATGTTTCCTTGGTTTGCTAACTATGACAGTGATTTGCAGCCGGTATCTCGGCGCTACTTTCGGCATCGCGTCGGTTTATTGGCCGCATTGCCGTTAGCTACAGTGAGTTGTTCATTGGCGGCTTTTATGCATTGGGCGTTCATTGCGTTGACGCTATTAATACTGCCTTTAGCGCTTTACCATTATTGTATATACAAGCGTCTTGGCTGGCAGTTAGTCAGTCATCAAGGGCAGGAGTTTTTAATCCATCGCAGTGGCCTAATTGGCAGTGTGCTCACGGTGTGTGAGCTCTTTAAAGCGCAGCAGGTCAGCGTGGTGCAAACAACATTAATGGCCAAAGCTCAGGTCGCAACCATTAGTATTCAGTTTGCTTCAAAGCGTCTCACCTTGCCATTTATGCCTGAGCAGCAAGCACGGATGCTGGCCGATCGACTGTTATTTCATATCGAAACCGACCAGCGCGCTTGGTTTTAATGGCTTTTTAGCCTAGCTATAAGCCCGCTTGTGGTGTGTTTGTGTACGACGGTTACGCTTAGAAGCCTTCTTACGGCGGCTTCGCACATACCACAAGTAAAACCCTGTGCCCGCCAACCAAACTGGGCTTAAACCGATCACCGCCCAGATGATTTTGCTAATAAGACCGGCAAAATAGCCAAAGTGTAACTTGCGAAAGCTATCGATTAATTGCCACCCAAATGCTACCTCACGGATATCCCAGTTGCTCATATGGGCACCCGTGTCACGGTTATAAGTCACCATATTACCGTATTCACTGAAAAGCGGATTGCTGCTTTCGACTTCTCCCCAAAAGGTAATATGGTCATCTCCCTCATGAGGTAACGTGATAAAAGTTGGCTTAAAGCTGTCGATTTGGGTGCGACTATCGTCCATTAATGACTGCAGTGATAAGTTTGCCGAATGTTGTTTATTCATCACCACAGGGTGCTCTTCATCGGCATGTTCAATTACTTCGTGATACCACACAGCGTAGTTAAAGTAGCCCCCGGTGATCGCCAAAATAATGAGAATGGGAGAGCCAAAAACCCCCGTCATTTTATGAATGTCACTGAGCACAATTTGCAGCGTTGCTCGCCAGCGTAAAGTGAACAAACGACGCCAAAATTTGCGATAAATGATAAGTCCCGTAACCCCTAACACCAGTAAGAACAGTGCGAAGAAAAACCCCAGTACTGTTCCTGTTTGTCCTGGCAAGGAGTCCAAGTCATTGAGCATAAAGGTGTAATGTAGCTCTACCAAGAAATCGGTAATGTAATGTGTGGTGCTAACAGGTTCAGAAAGTGTCTCGCCAGTGTATTGATTGACGTGGAACTTGTACCAATCCTCGGTGCCTTTTTTGATTGTGTACACTCTATCTGCAGTGTCATTATCAAATACTTCCCACGCAGCAATAACATGTTCTGGATAACGTTGTTCGATGCGCTCGGTGAGCGCATCAAGCGACAACCGCTGTTCAGTATTGGCGACGGCAAAATGTTTTTGCGGCATTAGCCAGCCATCTATTTCGCTTTTAAACACCAAAATAGCACCAGTGATACTGATCAACAGTAGTGGCAGCATGGCAGCAAGAGCTAACCAGCTATGAATTTTAAATAGGGTTTTACGCATGGGACTAAGCGAGCTTTCTGACGGTTATGCAAATAATAACGATTATCAAAAATAATACAACCATACTCGTTAAGCGTAAACATAATCTAAAACTGTAATTATATCTTTACGTTTGCATGATGCGTTGAGTGTCGTATTGCTATTGCTTAGTAGGCTAGCATCTATACAATGCGCGCCTTCAAAAAGATGTTAATAATCATGTATTTACATTAATCATTTGTTTATTAACGGCTTGTTTTCTATTTTAACGATTAGTTTAACAAAAGAGGTTGCTTTGACTGAGTATTTGCCCATTATTTCGTCTTTTATCTTAGCTTTTAGCTTTATGCCGATGCTAAATAAAGTTCGCAAAAACCGCAGTGTTTCTGGGCTTTCTTTGCTTATGATGAGTTTTGGCGTAGCACAAAGTATTTACTTTATTGCCTTCAACCTATTTTTTGAGCGTTACTACATGGTTTTACCTTTTGTGGTGACCGGTATGCTCAGTAGCCTTATTTTGTACTATTTTCTTCGTTACGATGCGGCAGCCAAGCAGCGTAAGCAATTATTGTACATGCTACTATTCAGCGTGGCGCCGTTCTCTTTATTGGCTAGCCCTTACGTTGATGCCGATAGTCTGCTTATCGCTCTGACGTATGTTGGTCTGGTTATGAGCTCAATTCGCGTTATGCCACAAACCTATAAAACTTTGCGCAGTGGTGATGTTAGTAACTTGAGTGCGCGCTATTTTATGTTGCAGCTTTTGGCAGGGTGCTTTGGTCTGACGGCTGAACTTTATATGGCGGCGCCCAGCGTGTCGCATATTCTTAACTTTGTGATGATCTTATTGACCAATGCGGCGCAATTAGCCTGTATTCAATATTACCGTCATCGTCCTGCTATGGCATAAGTTCGAAGTAAAAAAGGCTGCCCGTATGCAGCCTTTTTCATCGTTTAAATACCCCACTTTATGCCCTCTCTTGTCGCCCTTTCAAGTCACCTAATCTCTCCATCTCGTTGATACGTATTATCGGTCATGGCTACAGGTGATGCCGTGGTGTAAAGAAACTGCAAAGTAGTAATACTTCCTTACAAATGTCACCTTACTTATACACGGCAACTTGTTAATATAACGTGAGTATAGATTTATCAAGGTAAGTGGGTATGCACAAGGTACTGAAAAAGTTGTTGGTGGCGCTGGGAGTCGTGTTAGTAACAGGGCTTGCTGGAGCCGCTGTTATGGTGTCGGCAAAGAAGCCAGATGAGACCAAGCAAGTTGATACACGCCCAGTCGTTGAGGTAGAGCAGCTTGCGGCCAACGATCATCAAGTGTTGCTATCCACATATGGTGAGGTACAGCCTCTTGAAAGCACTCAGCTTGCCGCGCAGGTTACCGGCGAGGTGGTAAGCTGGAACGAACGCTTTGTTGCAGGCGGTATTGTTGAGCGTGGTGAGCTGCTGTTCACTATTGAAAAAGATAACTATGAAGCGGCGGTATTACAAGCCGAAGCAGAGCTTGCTCGGGCCCAAGCGGCATTAATTGAAGAACAAGCACAACAAGACGTCGCCAAAGACGAAGCTGCCCGTACGCCGGGTGTAAAGCGTTCTGCATTATTCCTGCGTGAACCTCAGGTGCTCAGCGCCAAAGCTGCTGTGAAATCAGCAGAAGCAGCGTTAAAGCGTGCTCAGCGTGATTTAGACAACTGCGAAGTCCGCGCCCCCTACGATGCTTTAGTGATCAGCCGAAACGTAGGCCAAGGACAGTTCGTTTCTGTGGGTAGCCAAGTAGCTGAACTTAACAATATCGAGACGGCGGAAGTGATTGTCCCCGTGGCTGGTTTTGACAGTGCCTTTTTACCACAGCGTGTTGCCGGCACACCAGCCACCATTATCCGGGAGGGGTTAAACGGCTTCACTCGCAGTGCCGTGATCGATCGCGATTTAGGCGTGGTCGACAGCGCTACGCGTATGAGTAACTTGGTGGTGCGTGTTAACGATCCCTACGCTATGCACGGGCAATTGCCTAAGCTGAAGTTTGGCAGCTATGTGCAAGTGCAGTTCGCCGGACAAACTTTAAAAGAGATTTTCCGCCTGCCGCAAGAACTGGTGAATAACCAGACGGTGTGGGTGGTGAATAAAGACAACCTGCTGCAACCTCGACAAGTGAAAGTGGTACGTGAAGAAGAAGAGTTTTTTCTGATCAGTGGTGGCCTTGATGCTGACGACCGTGTGGTTGTCACTTTGCCTGAGTACCCGCAAGAAGGCATGGAAGTGCGTATTGCCGGAGCTGTAAATAGCTCTGAAAATAGCCCCAAGACAACGGATCAACTGTAGGAGCCGATAATGCAACAGCAAAAACAAACCGGCATTATCGCTTACTTTGCCAATAACCCTGTGGCTGCCAACTTGATGATGTTATTCATCATCATCATGGGTATTGTGAGTTACATGACCATCCAGCGGCAGATGTTTCCCAATGTTGAAGTCAACTATATCACCGTTCAGGCTAATTACCCGGGAGCCTCACCACAAGAGATTGAAGAAAGCATCCTGATCAAAATTGAAGAGTCACTTAAGGATGTCACTGAAATCGAAAAAGGGGTGTATCGTGCCTTTCGCAACTCAGGAAGCGCGCAGTTAGAGATAGACCCAGATGTTGAGCTCACCGATGTTTTAGATAAAGTTAAGCTGCGTGTTGATGGCATCGCGACCTTTCCTGCGGGAATGGAGCCTGTCACCATTAGCCAAGTAGAATTCCGCCAAGATGTCATAGGCATGTCTTTAGTGGCTGATTTACCTCTGACAGAACTCAAGCCTATAGCCAATAACATTGAGGATGAGTTACTACAGCTAAGCAATGTGTCGTTGGTGCAAAACGATGTGCCACTCGATGAGATTGCTATTGAAATCAAGCCTGATACTTTGCGCCGTTATAGCCTCACACTTAATGATGTGGCCAGTGCGGTAAGGCGTTATTCGGCTAACTTTTCCGCTGGTCAATTACGTACCGATGCCGGCATTATCTCTGTGCGTGTAGAGGCGCAGTCATACTCTGGTGAGGAGTTCCGCTCTATTCCAGTGAAAGTTGGTGCTAATGGCGCTAAGGTCTTACTGCAAGATGTGGCGGTAATAAAAGACGGTTTCACCGAGGGTGAACGTTATTTCAAGTTCAATGGTAAAAACGCCATTTACCTCAGCGTGAAAGCAACCAAAGAACAAAATATGATTCCCGTGGCCGAATCGGTTAAAGCCTATATCGACAGTAAGAATGAGTCGCTCCCCTCTGGAGTGCGTCTTGTACCCTTGATGGATATGACTTACTACCTCAATGCGCGCTTGGACATGATGCTGAAAAACTTGTTCCAAGGGGCCATTTTGGTGGCCATTATGTTGAGCTTGTTTTTACGTTTTAAATTGGCTCTGTGGGTGATGGTGGGCTTACCTGTCTGCTTCTTGGGTGCCCTGATGACCATGCCGTTATTTGGCATTAGTATCAATATCGTATCGTTATTCGCCTTTATCATGGTACTTGGAATCGTGGTGGATGATGCCATTGTCATAGGCGAAAGTGCCTATACCGAAATTGAGAGAAAAGGCGGTGGCGTTGAAAATGTGGTGCGCGGCGCTAAACGTGTCGCCACACCGGCGACCTTCGGGGTGCTTACTACGATGGCGGTATTCGCGCCGTTTACATTATCAAGTGGTCCTGAACGAGCCTTCTTCTTCGGTATCGCCGTGGTAGTGATGGCGTGTTTGGCGTTTAGCTTGATTGAATCAAAACTGATTTTACCCGCGCACATCGCTCATACTAAGTTCCCACCTATTAAAAAAGATGGGTTCAGAACGCGCTTTAACACTCGATTCTTTGCTTTCGTTAATGGCCCTTACCGACGCACGGTAGAAAAGTGCATCGAGTGGCGTTGGGTGGTGCTATTAGGTTTCATCGGTATGTTAGTGCTCAGTTTTACACTTATAGCCAGCAACCATGTGCGCATGGTTCCCACACCAAAAGTGCCGCATGACTTCCCGCAAATTAATATCGAGATGAACGACAATGCCTCGGACATGCAAACTATCCGAGCGGTGCAAAAAATTGAAGCCATGGTGCGTGAAGTTGATCGCGAAACCGAACAACAAGCTGGGCAAAAAATGGTGCGTGATTTGTTGGTGTTTAACCAAGGTCGCACGGAAGCCACAGTGTTGGCGCCACTCGTTGAAGAGGAAATTCGCCCTTATAACGCTTTTGAACTGTCGCGCCGTTGGCGCGAAGCTATGCCAGAAATAGCCGGCATTAAATCACTGACTATCCAAGATGATGTCAACGGTAACCCGGGAGGGGACGGCGAATTCGGTTACCTACTATTTGGTTCCGATATTGATACTCTTAATGCCGCTGGGCGTCAGTTTATCTCGATGCTGCAACAGCAAAAGGGGTTGTTTGATATTAGTTCAACCATCGACCCAGCAAGCAAGGAAGTGCAGCTTAGTCTCAAGCCAGTGGCCTATGACTTGGGTCTAGATTTGCAAGATATTGCTAATCAAGTTGGGGCAAGTTTCTATGGTGGTGAAGCGCAACGGGTGATCCGCAATGGTGAAGAAGTACGGGTGATGGTGCGTTACCCTAAACTCACGCGCGAGGCGTTCTCATCGTTAAAACACACCGTAGTGATGACTCCTAGCGGTCAAGAAGTTATGTTAGGTGATGTGGTTGAACTTCAAGAGCGCCCGGGTGTGAGCTATATCCGCCGTGAGGGGGGTTACCGCACCGTCTATGTGTATGGCAGCATCGATGAAGAAATGGTGGAGCCAACAGCCGTTGTTAAACGCATTAAAGAAGACCTACTGCCACAGCTAAAAGAGGACTTTCCCTCGGTTAAAACTGAGCTTGGCGGCTCCATTGAAGAGCAGCAAGCGCAGGCAAATGAGCAAATGCTGTTTTTCATTGCCGGAATGATCATTGTTTATATTCTTTTGGCTGTGCCGCTGAAGAGCTATAGCCAGCCATTCATTGTGATGTCGGTGATCCCGTTCAGCTTAACAGGGGCATTGTGGGGGCATTTTTGGTTCGGTCTTGACCTCAGTACCATGTCTTTCTTCGGCCTAATCGCCGCCGCCGGTGTGGTTATCAATGACTCATTGGTAATGACTGACTTTGTCAACCAAGCGCGTCGTGAAGGACATAGCACGGCCAGGGCAGTGGTTGAGGGTGGCTGCGCCCGTTTTCGTGCTATTACCCTGACGTCGATTACTACCTTTGCCGGTGTCCTACCCATTATGTTCGAAACCAGCCTACAAGCTAAATTCGTCATCCCTATGGCCGTAGCATTAGGCTTTGCGGTAATGTACGCAACGTTACTGACACTCATTTTAGTACCTTGCTTATATATGATACTGGCTGACGTACGCCGAGCATTTGTTAAGTTCTGGCAGTTATTCAGTCGCAGGCCAAAAGCGGCAAAGGCGTAAGCAACTAATAGAAGGGAAGGAGACTTCCCTTTTTTAGTATCAAAGTATTATATTGCTTCAATAAACCAATACTTTATTGCGCTATAGCAAAGGGTGAAAGTAGAATATTAATCTTTCAGCTGGTTAAAAATTAAGTTACCTTTAAGTTTTAATTAAGCTTTATTGGGTTGCTACCTGGTTTGTTTAGGAAAGCCAAATTGTGAGGTTTGCAATGGTGAAGTCTCTACCCGAAAGTGAATGGATCAGCGTGGGCACGCTTAGTAGCCATACCCAGTTGTTTCGTGGCGACGTGGTTGAAGTAGAAGTATACGACACCCAAGGGCTAGTCAAAGATCTCAGTTTTGTCATCAATATTGAATCGGACCAGCAAGGGGAACCTCAGAATTGGTCCCGTGAAGTGGCGCAATACATTAACACTCATATCCCTTTAATGCAGGCTGGGCGCATGACCGAGCAAGGATTGATTGTTGGCTATCGTGGTAATGAAATTTATGCCAGTAGTCGCTGTGGCATTACTGAGGTAGTCATTAATTATAACTGTGTAGCTAAAAGCCAAGATCAGGTAGGAGAAATGGCTTCCGGCTATGATCACATTTTTCCTGTTAACCACGAGTCCTATCGCGCTGGTGACCGAGTACTGCATTTAGCGACTGGTAAGGTGTACCGTTGCAAGCCTTGGCCGTATACCGAACTGTGTCGTTTGGGTGGTAAAAACCACGATCAATACGAACCAGGCGTTGGCTTAAATTGGCAAACAGCTTGGCAAGAAGTAGAGGAATAGTCGCCCTGTTGAGCAAATGATACACTGACGGCTCAGTTTCAGTGTATTGAGGTCATTTGTGCAAGCACCCATCGCCAAAAAGGTTCCCCACTTACTTTCCCACCATGGTCAGCAGCGCCAAGATGATTACTATTGGATGCGTGACGATAAGCGTGAAAACCCCGAAGTTCTAGCGCACTTAGAGGCGGAAAACCGTTATTGTCAGCAAATGCTTTCGTCAACTGCGCAGCGCCAGCAACAGCTGTTCGCCGAGCTCAAAGGGCGCATAAAGAAAGACGACAATACCGTGCCGGTCAAAGATGGCGCTTATTGGTATCACAGCGAAGTCAGTGGTGATGAAGAATACGGCCGACATTTTCGTGCCACCAGTTTTAATGGTGATAATAAAACCCTACTGTTGGATGTTAATCAGCTTGCACAAGGCCATGACTTCTATGATTTAGGTGAGGTGGCAGTGAGCCCCAATGAGCAGCTTCTTGCCTATGCCGAAGATACCTCGGGAAGACGTATCTACACCGTGGCGTTTAAGGATCTCGCCACCGGTGAGCTGCTTAGCGACACCCTCACTAACACCGAAGGCCAAGTAGTCTGGGCCAACGATAACCAAACAGTTTTTTATGTGCGTAAAGATGAACAAACACTGCTGGGTTATCAGGTGTTTCGTCATCGCTTAGGTACGGCGCAAGAGCAAGACGTGCTGGTATACGAAGAGAGTGACCGCAGCTTTTACATGGGGCTGGGCAAAAGCCGTGACGAGAGCCTGATCTTTATCGATTTAGAAGCCACAGAAACCAGCCATACCTTCGCTATTGATGCCGATAACCCGTGTGCTCCAGTAACGGAGCTACTGCCGCGCACCCAAGGGCACCTGTATGATATTGATAAGCTAGGTGAGCACTTTTATATCGTCAGCAATTGGCAGGCGAAGAACTTCCGCTTTATGCAAGCCACTGCCGCGCAATTAGCCGACTTACAGCAATGGCAAGAGCTCGTTGCCCACCGCGAGGATGTGCTGCTAGAGAGTGTCGAGCTGTTTGAGCACTACTGGTTGCTCACCGAGCGTCAGCAAGGACAGATAGGCTTTGTGGTGTACCAGCACCGCCAAGGCAAGGTGGCGGGAACGCCCATGCCACTGCAATTTGCCGACCCTTGCTACTTTGCCGGTGTGGCCATGAATCCCGAACCGAATGTGAGCAAGGCGCGGGTGTTTTATTCGAGCTTAACAACGCCCGGTAGCTTGTTTGAGTTTGATTTAGCCACGGGTGAGAAAACCTTGTTGAAGCAGCAGCAGGTGGTGGGTGAGTTTAATGCCGATGACTACGCCAGCGAACGCTTGTTTATCACTGCGCGTGACGGTGAGCAAGTGCCTGTTTCTTTGGTATACCGCCGTGATTTATTTAAAGGCGATGGCAGCAACCCGTTGTTACAGTATGGTTATGGTGCCTATGGCATTACCATCGATCCAAGCTTTTCTAGCACCATCCTGAGTTTACTCGATCGTGGCTTCGTCTATGCTATTGCGCACATTCGTGGCTCAGAGATGCTGGGCCGGCAATGGTATGAAGCAGGCAAGCTCAAACATAAGCAAAATAGCTTCAATGACTTTATTGATGTTACCGAGGCGTTGGTTGCCAAGGGTTATGGTGCTGAGGATAAAGTGTTCGCCAGCGGTGGTAGTGCCGGTGGCCTGCTGATGGGGGCGGTCATTAACCAGGCTCCGCATTTGTATCGTGCGATTGGCTGTCATGTGCCCTTCCTTGATGTGCTGACCACCATGCTGGATGAGAGCATTCCGCTGACCACCAACGAATATGATGAATGGGGTAACCCCAACGACGAGGGCGATTATCAAACCATCGCGGCTTATTCCCCGTACGATAATATCAAGGCGCAGGATTACCCCCATATTTTGGTAACCACTGGGCTGCATGATTCACAAGTGCAGTACTGGGAACCGATGAAATGGGTTGCGAAAATGCGCGAATACAAAACCGATAATCATCTATTGTTATTTAAAACCGACATGGAGTCGGGTCATGGTGGGGCTTCTGGGCGTTTCAAAAGCCTGCAAGAGAAAGCCCTTGAGTTTAACTTCTTCCTACATACTTTGGCTGAAGATGAGCATCAATAAACCTTTTTCACAGGCGTGTGAAAACAATAAAGCGCCAATATTGGCGCAATTAAAGCGTATTTTTAAAAATACTGAGCAGGTGCTTGAGATTGGCTCGGGCACTGGCCAGCATGCTGCTTATTTCGCTCCTCGATTGCCGCACTTATTGTGGCAAACCAGCGATTTACCTGCTAACCATGATGGCATCGAGCTATGGTTGCAAGAGGCACAGTGTGACACCCTGTTACCGCCATTGTCTCTCGATATCGGTGAGCCTTGGCCGGTATCGCAACCAGATGGTATGTTCACTGCCAATACCCTTCATATTGTCAGCGAAGCGCTGGTTGAGGCGTTCTTTGCAGGGGTTAGTGAGCATTTGCCAGTGCATGGTCAGTTATGTATTTACGGGCCATTTAAGTATCAAGGTCAGTTCACCAGTGCCAGCAATGCACAGTTTGATGCTATGCTCAAACAACGCGATCCACGCAGTGGTATTAGGGAGCAACAATGGCTGGTCGCCTTAGCCAAGCAAGCGGGGCTGACCTTGATTGATGATGTAGCGATGCCTGCGAATAATCAGTTACTGCACTTTGAACGGACTAAGCGCTAAGCATTGTTGTCTATACAAGTCCAGCTGCGCACTTTCGCGAGCTACAAAGTCCGTTAATGCGGCGGTGAATGGGCTGTCACAAAAGCGATGGCAGGAGTGGGTGAAAATCGGCGCAAAGCCACGGGCGATTTTATGCTCCCCTTGAGCGCCGCTATTAAAGGTTGTTAGCCCCTCGTTTATACACAATTCAATACCTTGGTAATAGCATAGTTCGAAGTGCAAGTGCTGGAATTGCTCATCGCAACCCCAATATCGGCCGTACAAAGTTTGCTGGTCGCGCAGATAAAGGCTTGCGGCGACAATGGTGCCTTGGTGCCAAGCGCTGATAATGACCAAGTGGTCAGCCATCAGCGTGAGTAGCTGGGTGAAAAAGTTTGCGCTTAAATAGCCCAGGTGGCCTGAGCGCTTGAGGTAGGTTTGCTGGTAAAAGCGGATCATTGCATGCATTAACTCGGGGCTAATTTCCCGGCCTTGATGCACTTGTACCTGCAACTGCTGCGCCGCAATCTGTGCTCGTTCTTTTAACACTTGCTTGCGCTTACGAGACTTCAGTGCGCTACAGAAGTGCTCAAAGTTGTTATAGCCATGATTGCGCCACTGAAACTGTACGGTTTGACGCTTCAGTAAAGGGGGATGTGCCAAGTGTTGGCTGACGTCGTCATTGTAAAAGTTGATATGCCATCCCGACCATTGCTGTTGCTCGGCTTCGTGATCTAGGGCGTTGGCGAGAGCGATAGCCGCTTGCTGTGGGTCAATATCATGGTAAGCGATACGCGGGCCGGTGATGGGCGTAAAGGGGATGGCGCTAAGCCATTTAGGGTAATAGTCAAAGCCGTATCGCTGATAGGCCTCGGCAATACTCCAATCAAATACATACTCACCATAAGAGTGAGACTTTATATAGCCTATACATAGGGCGACCAGCTCCTCACCTCGGTATAAACCTAGGTGGTAGGGCTGCCAGCCGGATTGTGCGCAGGCGCTCCCGGATTGCTCTAGGGCGTAAATAAACGAATATTGGCTAAAAGGGTGAGCGCTGAAAAACCGTTGCCAAGTGGGTTGTCCAACCTCGGTGACCGACGTAAAGAAGCGATGCGTCAGTGCCGCCATGTTACTGCATGACCCGAGCTAAAAACGCGCTCATATCTTGCTCTAGCTGCACATAAAACGGGTTATAGGTCAGGCGCTTGAGCGGCCGCTGCTGCGAGAGGTTAGCGGCGGTGCGCTCACCGACGATCACCTCACCCACTTTGCATTGGCGGTAGCGGGCATCATCCTCTAAATAGCTGCCGCAGTTACGATAAAGCCCTTGCCGACCATAGTACGGGTGCTGTGGCGCGTTGACCACACCAATATGAGAGATATCAATAACGTTCTCACAAGGAGGCCGTCCACGCTGACAAGAATAACTACGAATATCGATCGTGGGCCCTAACAATGCTCTGGCAGTTTGTTGTTGACCATAAAATACCAACATATCGTGCCGAGTTTGCGGACGCTTTTGCGGGTCATGCCATACCTTGAGCATATTTAAGGTCGCGCGTGCATCAATGGTGGTATCGACCTCGCTTTGAACAACAAATAATGGAATATTGGGCAGCTCGGCTTCAGTCAGCGCATCTTGATTAATACGCGACATGGCTTGATGGGCTAGGGCTGCGGCAGCGAAAGGAAAGCTTTCATATTTGGCGAAATCTATGTCGGCGTCTTTATCGATCCAGTTTACGAACGGAACCCGATCAATCCACTTTGCTAGCCAGCCATTTTTATTATGTGGTTCACTGGCGGGAGACCAAAGCATAAGGGCGCGGATATTGGCTCTATCAGGCTCGGCTACAAGCTCGGCCATGGCTAACGCCGCACCGGTTGAGTAGCCGCCAATCACCACCTGATCGAACTCGTTAGCGGCACGGTTTATGGCATAGCGAGCAAGTTGCTGCCACTGCGAAAACTCGGTGTCCTGAAGCTGAGCAGCGGCACTGCCATGGCCTGGTAACAGTACTGTCCGCACGGTGAAACCTTGGCGATAGAAATAGGCTGCGAGGCTATGATAGCTAAAAGGGGAGTCGGTAAGGCCGTGAAACAGCAACGCGACCTTGTCATTATTATGCTGACGCAGCTCAAACGGGCTGAGTAAATGATGCACCTGAGTATTGGCAGGAAGCTGTTGTTGCTGCTGCAGCAGTTGCACTGTGGCTGTGTTTACGGGGCAAGGAGTGTGGGCGCGTGGGTTGTGTGTCTTTAGCCACTGATTGGCACGGCGTAAATATGTAGCAAAGCTAGGGTTGTCGCTGATATCAACCGCAGCTTGGCCATCACCAATGGCGTAGCGGTAGCGGCCTTGTTCTTTCGCCGCCATTATGGTGTCGACATCGCTGACTATATCGAGGCAAGTTTCGCTGCTGTGGCCTACACCGCTGATCAACATCAGCATAAAAATAATGATACGCATGGGAGTACTCCATTAATCCAAGTTAGCAGCATACCAAAGCACTGTACTGACAGCTAGCTGGTAGCGCCCTGTATATACAACTACAGCGGCAGCTGCCAGCGAGAGAAACGTTGTTTTAAAACCACGGTGGAGTCAATGGCAGCAATCTCCGCAAGGCCTCCGAGAGTATGTTTGACGAAGTGTTCGTAGTCACCGAGATCTTTGGCAATAATTTTTAGCAAATAATCGTACTCACCGGTGATCACCGCACATTCCTGCACCGCTAAAAAGCCATCCACCTGGCTTTCGAAGTTATCGGCGGCCTGAGCGGAGTTTTGCTGTAATTTAACAAGCGCATAGACGGTAACATGAAACCCCAGTTGTTGGGCGTTTAAACGGGCATGGTAACCACGAATATAGCCAGCTTGCTGCAGCTTAGTGATGCGGCGAATACAAGGAGTATCTGAAAGATTAACGCGCTGCGCTAACTCGCTGACACTCATCCGGCCATTGTCTTGCAGCAGCGCAAGTAACTGCAGGTCTTTGGCATCTATTTTAATTTTTGAGTGGTTATCGCTATTTGTCATCTTTTAAATGGTGATTTTTATTGTTTTTATACGTTTATATTAGTGGAGGTTAATAAAAAGCACCACCGGCTTTATGCTATTTTTATCTTATGTAAGGCATTATTTTAGTAGCTTCTATGACACCGCACGCACAGCAATTTGATGACTGGATCCGCAGTCGTTTTGTCGAAATTAATAATCAATTAGAACAGCGCTACCAAGCACAGGCCGATCGTGCCAATGTCCATGGTGTCGGCGATGCACTGAAGCAGCAACTCACAGACGAAGGAGACGCGTTAATAGCTAATTTAGTTGATGAGGGCAATACCGATGAGGGCTTCGATAGTGCCTTTGATTTGCTCGGCAATGTTGGCTTATATATGGCAGCGTGTCGGCGTCATGAAATCACCGAGCCGTCACGAGAAACGCATTCTCCGCTGCAACAAGCGTCGACGCTGGCTATGCACATTGGCGCGTCGATAGGCGTTACCCCTCGTTTTGCAACGGCGCATTTAACCACTCACAATCGCGCTATCAATGGTCAATATAAACGCTTTACTGATCTGCCCGATGAACGCTTGTTTGTTGACTACAACACTAAGGGCATAGTGGCTTTCAAGCGGGCCGCCGATGCGTTGTTGCGTATCCAGCCTTTGGGTATTTCTCACCCTGTGGTTCCTGATTTATTGTTAGTGGCCGAGCAAGCGCTAAAAGATGTACTGGAGAGTAACCGCTATTTATTTCAGCACCTTGATGCACAGCAGTTCTTTTATGCCGTGCGCCCTTACTACAAGCCTTATCGGGTTGGCAAAGAGGTCTATCGGGGCGCCAATGCCGGTGATTTTGCTGGTATTAACGTAATCGATATGTTGTTGGGGTTATGTTGTGCTAATGAACCGGCTTATTCACAAATGCTGGTAGAGAAGTTTTTATACATGATGCCAGAAGATCAGCGCGTACTGCGCAATTGCATGCGTTTGCCATCGATTATGGATGAGTTTTTAGCGGTGGCACCGCAGCAGCATAGCAGTTCCTGGTTTCAGCAAAACCTCAGAGCATTTTTGAGGGTGTGTAAATTGCATGGGCAAACGGCAATTCAGCATCATAACCAACTGGTTGATAAGTATATTCGTATTCCTAATGAAAATCTTGGTAGCCAGCATCAAACTAAGGTAACGGCCAGTGGACCGCCCTTACCTGTGCTGTTAGCCGAACTCGCTAATCTGCGCGATAAGCGCGCCGCGCGTGAGCGCGATGATATTCACACCCGTTATCACGATATCGCCACATTAACGGCGTTGGTGGACAACTAATGAAAGATACCTTTGCCTTGCCTCAAGGGCCCTACTTACTCAGCCACTCGGTGGGTCGGCCATTAACAACCGCACAGCACGCCTTCAATGAGGCGTTCTTTGCGCCTTGGCAGCAGGGCCAACAAGAGCCTTGGTCACAATGGCTGCAGGCTATTGAACAGTTTACTCAAGCACTCGCGAGGTTGTTTAATAGCTCTGCTGGGCAATTTTGCCCGCAGGTTAATTTATCCAGTGCATTGACCAAACTGCTAATGGCCCACCCACGGCTAACGAAAGGTGGGTGCAAAGTGCTGCTCAGTGAGCAAGACTTCCCGAGTATGGGCTTTGTGTTGCAAAAAGCCTTACCTGAGGATTGTCAGCTGCGATTTATACCGGCTCACGAAGATGTCAGTGATGCTCAGGTATGGCAGCATTACTTAGACACTGAGGTTGATTTGGTGTTTGTTAGTCAGGTGTATTCCAACTCTGGGCAGCAGGCCCCGGTTGCTCATATCTGTGAGTACGCGAAAAAGCGGGGAGTGTTGTCGCTAATCGATGTAGCTCAGGGAGCGGGGGTGATCCCTTTGGATTTAACCGCAGTGGCACCCGACTTTATGATCGGCTCGAGCGTAAAGTGGCTGTGTGGTGGACCTGGAGCCGCTTACTTATGGGTTAGTGAGCAGCAATTAGCGCACTGTCAGCCCAAAGACGTGGGCTGGTTTTCCCACAGCAATCCTTTTGAATTTGATATTCATCACTTTGACTATCATCCCAGTGCCTTGCGCTTTTGGGGCGGCACCCCCAATATTGCACCTTATGTTTTGGCCGCGCACAGTATTAGCTGGTTCAATAAGTACGGCATCGATAAGGTGCGTAACCATAACCTGGCCATGCAACAATTGCTGTGGTCGCACCTGCAGCAGTGGATTGTCTCGCCCAAGGAGCCCGAGAAGCGCAGTGGTACCCTGATTGTCCATGGCGGACGTCATCAGCAGGCCCTGATAGCGGAACTTAACAAAGCCTGTATCAGCGTCGATGAACGCCGCTTGGGTATTCGTATTTCACCGCACATTTATAATGATGAGCAAGATATTGCGGCGTTACTCAGCGTCACTAATCGAGTACTGGGCGACTAAGTACGCTTTGACGGGTGGTATGTGCGTAGGCATCGCCACCTAGCTTACCTATAGTGGGCAAACGTTCTGGTGCGATGCGACCATCGACCAATAGAGCATCGTCAATGTCGATGGTTTTAACGTCAAGCAACATCACCTGCCCGCTTCCCGGCTCTGAGCCAAGTTCAATCACCTCTCGCAGCGTGCACTCGTAGCGTACTGGCGCAGCGGCAACGCCTGGCACGGATACACTGTGGCTAGTGTGTTTATCAATACCCACGGCCGTAAATTCACTGATATCACTTGGGTAGTTGGCGCAGCTTTGATTCATCGCCGTGAGCAAGTCTTCAGTAACGATATTAACGACACATTCTTTGGTTGCCAGTAGGTTTTTCAATGTGTCTTTCGGCTCTCCTGTACGCGGTGTCACATGAGTAACTGATAACACCGGCGGTTGGCAGCTGGCCACGCTAAAAAATGAGTAAGGAGCGACATTATCGACGCCAGTGGCGCTGCGGGTGCTGACCCAAGCAATAGGGCGAGGTGTGATGGCACCGACAAGGTGCTGATAAAGTTGTTGGCTAGACTCTGCGTCTTGGGTGTGTAGTAGCATAGTGAATATTCATCGCTGTTGATAATGGGGCGCTATGGTGGCAAACGTGGTGAAAAAGTAAAGGCCAGGTTCTGATAACGGTTGTCGGGATAAGCGCGCGCACGCCCTGTACTCGTCCCTACGGGGGCCTTCGCTGCTCAAAATGTTCCAGACGTTTTGTCGAACAAAGGGTGCTCACCAAGTCCGCCTACTTGAAATTTAGTTATAAAAAACGCAGCTAGTGCGCGTTCTTTTATAACTAATGGCGGAGAAGGGTCGAAGAAATCGAAGTATTGCTTCGCAAGTTCTGAGACGCCGAAGGCCGGACGCTTGCGACTGAACGCCGAAAAGCAAAAAACCGCAACAATGTGCGGTTTTTTAACTTAACTAATGGCTTCGACTCGGGATGAGCACTCGTGTATCCATACACTCGCCCCTACGGGCGCCTTCGCGGCTCAAAATGTTCCCGACATTTTGTCGAACAAAGGGTCCTCACCAAGTCCGCCTTCTCGAAATTTAGTTATAAAAAAACCGCCGTAAAGGCGGTTCTCTTATAACTAATGGCGGAGAAGGAGGGATTCGAACCCTCGATAGGGCTACAAACCCTATACTCCCTTAGCAGGGGAGCGCCTTCAGCCACTCGGCCACCTCTCCGGCGCGAATCAGTTTGTAAAATGTGGCGGAGAGATAGGGATTCGAACCCTAGATGGGCTATTAACCCATGCCGGTTTTCAAGACCGGTGCATTCAACCGCTCTGCCATCTCTCCATGGGCTAGGATAATACTGAGGCAAAACGCAGGTGTAAATAGAAAAACGGTCGTTTGCTTGATTTTTGTGCTAATTCAGTGAAATAGAGGGTATTTTAGACTGCGATGAGGGGAAGGTTGAGGGTGTAAAGCTGGTTGGTGCCTTACACCCAAAGTAACATTAAGCTAACTTATTACTTGTAGCGAACGACGCCACTAAGAGCGAGTTCCTTACCGAAGCGGTTTAACTTTGCCAGCATTTTTGCTTTGCGCTTGCTGGGCTTCACTGCAACTTGGCTTGCTGCCGTTTGGTTTAATGTGTTTACTGGGTTCATCTTGGTTGCTCCGCGCTATGTCTGTGTCTGAAAACATGGCTATTGTGAGGCTGAAGTGGTTAAAAATAAAACGATAAATTTTGGCCCTTTCGCATAAGTTTTTTTTATGTATTTTGCTTTTGTTAAGTTTCGTTTTAGCGTGTTTTATGCATGATTATATTTGTATGCTTTTGCCTCGATCCTTATTATATTAAGGGTTTAAAGCTTGATAAGCTTTCTGTATTAAAATAGGCTGCATATTTATTCAGATAAAACATATTTGTTTTAAGGTGTCCATTTGCCGACTTGTTCATCTTGGTTGGTGGTCTATCACCCCAGTTATCAAAAAAAGGCGCTCGACCAACTCGAAAAATGCTTGCAGCAAGCGGCTATTGGTTATTCCTGCATGGCTACATCCGGGGATTTTGCGCGTGATTTAAAACATTTGAAAGCGTTTAGCAATGGTTTAACAAGGGTCGTGGTGCTCGGTGGCGATGGCACCTTACACTTGGCTGCTAATGCGTTTGCCTACACTGCTGTTGAGGTGGCATTAATCCCCTGTGGCAGTGGCAACGACTTTGCTCGGCAGTGGCGTGTTAGCCAAGCGCATTGGTTAGCTACAGCTCTGCGGGCGCCGGCACAGCGTATCGACTTAGGGCGAATCAACGATCGTTACTTTGTTAATGTGGCTGGCGTTGGTTATGACGCTGAGGTGGTGCGCGCAACGCAAAATAAAAAAGGCCGATTAGCCCGTTGGCGATATAGCTGGGAGGGGCTCAAGCACTTGTATACCTACTCTAACCCGCAGGTCAGGGTAGAAATTGGTGGCAAGGTGACAAACCAACGCCAGCTGATGTGCTGCTTTGCCAATGGTCAGTTTTTTGGTGGTGGCATGAAGGTAGCGCCGGATGCCAATGTGACAAGCGGCGCCCTAAGTTACCTTAGCGTTGCTCAAGGCGCGCCACTGCGCCAAGGCTTGGCGCTATTACTTAGTTACATTGGCGCGCATACCCGCCTTGCACAGATCACCACAGCGGTTATAAAGCGCTGTGAGGTGACAACTGTAGGGTTGGGTATTGAAGCCGATGGCGAATACCTTGGCACCACGCCCGCCATGATTAGCTGCCAAGCGGACGCACTGCTTTTTGTGGTACCTCGGTAACACGGGGCTTACGAAAGCGAGCCGTTATTTTGTGCACTGGCGTGAGCACAATGGCATTGCCAAGCAGTACACAGGCAAAGCCATACACGGTGTTCGCTTGCCATACAAAGCCTTCAAATAGGGTGCTTAATACTACGGCTACGAGCGGGAATAAGACGATCACATAACTGGCTTTCTCAGGGCCAATATTTTTTAATAGCACGAAGTAGCAGGCAAAGGCGATGACCGTACCAAAGGTGCTTAAGTAAAGCAGCGATAGCCAGTAACTCATTGTGGTTGTTGCGAAGTCGACATTGGCGCCAGTGAGTAACACATATAAGCTTAAACCTAGGGTTGCATACAACATGCCCCAAGCATTACCTTGTAAAATTCCGACCTCGGCTTGTGAGTTACGAACACTGACCATATTCCCTAACGATGCCACTAAAGTACCGGACAACGCCAGCAGCAAGCCAATTAATACGCCATTGTTTAAATCCAACGACGAAATTGCCGGCCAAAACAGTACGGCAATCCCTACCACGCCCAGTAGGGCGCCAAAATAAATGCGTTTGGCGATGGGACGAGAGAAAAACAGCTTGGTATTAATGATATTCATCAACAACAGCATACTGAACGCAATCGAGGCCAGTGCCGAGGTTAAATAGGCTTGTGCCCAATAGAGAATAAGGTAATTCGCGCCAAAATTGCACAATGCCAATAAGGCAAAAAAGACATGATCGCGGCGATTAAAACGCATAGGGAGGCGCTTGATGAGCACATATCCCCACATCAATAGCGCTGCTATGGCAAAGCGCAGCAACAGTGATACCTCCACGGGGACGCTACCTAGTTGAAACTCAATCGCCAGCCAAGTTGAGCCCCAAATGAGCACAGTGACCACATAAAGCAGGATGTTGTTCATGATGAATTCTCGTGATCGTAAAAGGTGGTATTTTAAAGTGATTCTGTATACTGTACATACACAGAAAAGTGATTTTGATACCTATACAGATTATGTCGCGGACGATTAATAAGCAGCGCGCTGTTTATCTTTATCAGCAAGTTGTCGACCTGATTAAAGATATGCAGCAACACGGCACCTTAAATGCAGGGGAAAAACTTCCCTCGCTGCGGGCCATGGCGCAGAAACTCTCGGTTAGCATTCCCACGGTACAGCAAGCGTATCAGGAGTTAGAACGTCAAGGGGTGGTTAGCGCCCGGGAAAAGTCTGGGTTTTACTTAAATGCGGCGGTGCTCCCGTGTAGCCAGCCTAAACGTTCACGACTGGCGCGCTCGCCCGTGGCAGTTAACAAGCAGGCATTAATTGAACAGGTTTTCGATGGTTTACATCAGCCCGGTGTGATCCCGCTGGGGATCGCCAACCCGGTGGCGGTGAGTGCCACCGATAAAGTACTGAGCCGAACTATGCGCAAGGTAATGAACGCAGCCGGCGACCAAGCGATTAACTATGGCCCACTGGACGGCTTTGCACCGCTAAAAAAAGAGATCATCGGTCGATATTTAGATTTTGCCATCGGTGTGAATAGTGACGAGCTCGTTATTACCAATGGCGCGCAAGAAGCATTAAACATTGCGCTGCAATGCGTTACGCAAATGGGTGATATTGTCGCTATCGAATCGCCCTGTTACTTCGGCATCATTGAGATGATTGAAAGTTTGGGGCTGAAAGCCATAGAGATCCCAATGTGCCCGGAAGAAGGTGTCTGTGCAGATGATTTGGCGCGTGCCTTCGCAGAGCACGACATCAAAGCCTGTATTTTCTCTACTACAATTAGCAACCCCTTGGGCTCGCAAATGTCCGATGAGCGCCGCCAGCAACTGGTGCGCATGATTGAGGAACGAGGGGCGGTGCTTATTGAGGATGATGTGTATGGTGAATTGGCGTATGAACATAGTCATGCTAAACCGGCGCAATACTTTTCTCGCAAAGGGCAAGTGATCACCTGCTCGTCGCTGTCTAAAACAGCGGCGCCGAGTTATCGCGTAGGATGGATGATTGCTGGTAAGTATGCAGCGCAAGCGCGACGCTTAAAACGGGCGATTAGCTGTTCATCATCATTGATGAATCAGTGGACCCTGTACGAGTTTATGAGTAGTGGCGATTACGACAAAAACTTACGTACACTACGCCAGCGCCTAGCCTTGAACAAGGAGCGCATGCGGGCGCTGGTGTTACAGCATTTTCCGGAAAAAACGCGGATGACTAATCCCAAGGGCGGCTGTGTCTTGTGGCTGCAGTTACCAAGCCAATACGATGTGATTGAACTTTTTCATTTGGCGTTGGACGCGGGGATCAGCATTACACCGGGCTCAATATTTAGCGCTACCGATAAATACCGTCAATGTGTGCGCCTGAGTTATGGTATTCCTTGGAGCGATAAAGTGGAAGTGGCAGTAGCGCGGTTGGGAACGCTCTGCCAGCAAGTGCGAAAGGGATGATTATTCCGACTATTTAGTAATTAGAAGCTGGAAGTCACTTAGTTCTGGGACCATGCTCACCAGTTGGGCCTCTTGCTCTGCCAACTCTGAGAATGATTGGCACAGGGCATCTGCGCGCTGCTCGATATTGGCGGCTTGAAGCTCAACACGCTGTTCAATTTGCTCGCCCATTCTTTCCATCCGCTGCTCGAACTCGTCCATGTCGCCACCTGAGCTGACCATTTGCGAACCCAAGGCCATCAGCACGCTGCCTATTGATTGCACCATTGCCTGCTCAACGGCTTGTTCAAAGTTTTCATCGAATTGTTGCTCAATATCGTCTCCTAGCTCATCAAAGCTTTGTTTGCCCATCACAAACTCGCCATTTTGATAAAAGCTATGCTCGATATTGTTGCCAATATTATCTACGACCTGCTGTAACGCGTCATTATGCTCAATGCCAAATGCTGTACTTACTTCCTCAATGGCCACACCGGCTATTTTCACGCCATCAAGGGCAATCTGAGCAACTTCAGGGACGTAACTACGCAGTTGCTGAGAGTAATTATCCAGTGCTTGCTGCTGAGCTGCAGTCAGAGGCATAACTTCACCATCAACGAGCAGCTGCTGACCATCGTAGACCATGTGTTGATTATCGACATTGGTGATTTGTATGCGTTCAGGGTTGATACGAATATCACTTTTAAACTCAATATCGCACTGTTGTGAACCAAATGAGAGGTTATCTGGCTTTTGCTCGTGTGCCAGTGCGCTTGTGGTTACCGTCATGGATGCAAAAAGAAGGGCTGCTGTCGTTTTCATTGTCATTATTCCCGTTGATTGTTGTTACGAGAGATACATTACAAATTCGGTGCCAAAATTATTACTCCATAATAAACAATAGGTTATGAATTTATGGTGAGCTGGCTTTTGCTAGAGATTTAAAAAAAAGCTAACTTTTAGTCGTTTTTAACAAGGTGTTAGTGAAAGTCGCACATTGATGATCATCGTCAATAAAAGATATTTGTTGAAACGATAAAAAAATCTCACTTTCCAGTTTTGCCATTTGCAGCTATTTATTCATTTTAAGGGCGTAGGCTCTTGGTCGTGGTGAAGCTAAGCTTGAGCCACGCACAATGATTGTAATTAACTGGAGTGTATTGTGGGTAAAACATATTCCTATGATGCGTTAGATGACGAATTTGTTGAAGATGAATACGAAGCGATGGGGCGTAACCAACATGACCGTCGTAAGCGCAAGGTCAAAAAGAAGCTCGATGATTATCTAGAGCAGCGTAAGCTGCGGAAAAATCTCGGCTACGATGATTTTGACGATTACCTCAACGAGTAAAGTTAGGAAGGGGCGAAAGCCCCTTTTTTGTTTTCAGCGCAGCAGAAAATAAGCAGCCATCCCTACTAAGGTGGTGAGATAGATACTTTTACTGCGATAGGCAACAATAATGGCTAGCACGGCGGCCAGTAAATAAGGATTGCGATAACTAATATGCCACTGCCCCTCAGGAAGGAGGACAATGGGCACCCAAATAGCGGTCAGTACCGCCGGCGCACTGAAGCTTAAAAAGCGCTGCAATTTGGGCCCGACCCGAAAGGGTAAGGCGCGATGTAAAAACAGGTAACGGCTGGCAAAGGTGATACATGCCATAAGCACTATGGTCGTCAGTATCATTGGCTACCCTTACTGACCATGTAGCCCATCGTCATACCACTTAGGGCGCTAAGTACCAACCAGAGTTCCAGCCCCCAAGCCTTGAAAGTGGCGGCGCAAACCCCGGTGATCACTACGCAGGCCAAGGTTGCTTTGTTTTTTATGGTGGGCACAACTAAGGCAATAAAAGTGGTGGCGATGGCAAAGTCTAAGCCTAAATTAGTTAAATCGGGTAATAGCTGGCCTGCCAAGATGCCCAATAGAGTCCATATATTCCAGGCCACATAAAAGCTAAAGCCAGCGCTGAGCGCATAAATAAGGCGTGTTTTCGTTTGATATGCCTTGCGGTGGTGGGAAAAGGCGAATAGCTCGTCGGTTAACACGAAGCTGACGGGCAAGCGCCAGCGCAGCGGTTGGCTAATCACCTTCTGGCGTACTGCCAGACCATACAGAAAATGGCGAGAGCTAATAATGAAGGTCGTAAACAGCAGTGTCAGCAGTGGCGTATGATCGGCGATAAGCTCGATGGCCACTAGCTGCGCCGAGCCGGCAAAGACCAATAACGACATCAATTGTGTTTCCCAGGCACTGAAGCCGTTTTGCATCGCCAACGAGCCACATAATAGCCCCCAAGGTAAAACCGCTAAGTTTAGCGGCAACATATCGAGCTGACCTTTGATAAAGGCCAGTCGATGTAAGCGGGTTCGGTTTTTAGCGTTTGTAACAGCAGACATAAGCAAAGTTTTTTACGATCAAGCACGCAGCATGACACAGAGTTTGGCATAATCGCAATATTGCCAAGTTAAGGAGTCAAAAATGAAAGTTTGGGATGGGTTTATACGCTTTTTTCATTGGAGTTTAGTGCTGTGTATTGCTGGCCTCTATTTCTCTGCGGAGGAGGGGGCGATGGAATTACACTTTGTGCTCGCCTACATTACCTTAGCATTGCTTGCAACTCGTTTGTTATGGGGGCTTTTTGGTAGCGAAAGTGCCCGTTTGCGCAAGTTATTACACTCACCCAAAGCCGTGTTTAGGGCGCTAAGACAAAGCGAACAAGTGGCCGGGCATAATGCGGCGGGCAGCTACATGGTGTTGCTATTTTTTGCACTGTTATTGGTGCAACTGCTCAGCGGATTGATGACCACAGACGACATTCTTACCGATGGTCCTTTAGTTCAGTATGTATCTTACGATTGGGTTGAGTGGGCCTCGTCCGTGCACCATCAAAACTTTGACTTTATCCTAGCCGCCATTGCTTTGCATATTGCTGCTATTGTGATTTATGCATTGAAAGGTAAAAGACTGGTGCCAGCGATGATCACCGGTCGCAATAATGCATTGCAAGAAACAACGGTAGTCAAACCTGCTTGGCCCGCGTTTGTCGTTTTTGCAGCTATACTGGCTGCGTTGTTATGTACTTGGGGTTACGAGCCACTCGTAAGTCTTATTTAAAACATACTTTGTTACATATTCATGGTGACCCATTGAAAGTCCATTGAGCGGGCATAGCCCGCTTTCCAACTTACTTATAATAATCTTACATTAATTTAATCTTGCCCCTCTTTTTGTTTTCATTATAGTTGCAAATGAACAACAACAATAATGATGTCTTTCAGAGGAAATTATGGCTTCAAATAAACTCAAATTGAGTGCATTAGCACTGGGCGTGTCATCTGCCCTGCTTAGCACTCAAGTCGCAGCTTCAGAGCTAGAACCACAGAATAAAATTTTTACACCGCAGCATCAAAGCAAAATTGAGCGCCAGCTTGGCGCAATTAAAAAACAGAACAAACGTGCAGTATCTTGGCTTATTGAGCTTAACAGTGAGCCGATGTTTTCAGTAAGCAAAGATCAGCAAGCCACGCAAAGTGCGCATATCTCGCAAGCGCAAGAGCGCGTATTAAGTAATATTCAAAGCGCCGATTTAAATCTCAATGTGATCACACGCACCACTAAGCTGGTTAATGCGCTTGTTGTTAACGGCGATGAGTCTGAAGTGAGAAAAGTGCTGGCGCACGAGGATGTGAAAGAAATCTACCCGGTTTACGACTATGAGCTTAATGTTGCTGATAGCGCTGATTACATCAAAGCAACGCCCTTAGTTGAGAGCCAAATCGCAACTGGTGAAGGAGTTCGAGTGGCAGTGCTTGATACCGGCATTGATTATACCCACGCAGTATTTGGTGGTGAGGGTACGCAAGCGGCTTATGACGCAGCCACTGCTGATCCAACGACGGTAACTTGGCCGCAAGGTATTGTTAAAGGTGGTTATGACTACTTTAATGATGATGCCGATCCGATTGACTTCGGCACGAGCCACGGTACACATGTTTCACACTCGGTAACGGGGATTGCACCTAATGTAGAATTGTTTGTGTATTCCGTGTGTGGCGGTGGTTGTCCAGGGCTTGCACAATTACTGGCGCTAGAATCAGCGATGGACCCTAATGGCGACATGGATATTGAAGACCGCGTCGATGTAGTTAACATGTCTTTGGGTGGCGACTACGGTGACCTTGCGGAAGATGCGGTAGGCTTATTTATTAATCGCGCCGCCAAGTTAGGTACAAGTGTGGTTATCTCTGCCGGCAACGATGGTGCATATCCATTTATCGTTGGTGGCCCAAGCACCACTGAAAATGCACTTTCTGTGGGAGCCATGACTCACCCAACGGATGAGACTCGTGTGGCTGAAGGCACAGTGACAGGCGAAGAAGCTGTTATTCAGGGCGCCAATTTTGGCCCAGGTGCGTTCAGCTTTAGCAGCGATGACATTGAGCTGGTTTATCCAGATGCCAACCAAACCGCTTGTGAGCCTTTTGCTGAAGGTGTTGATTTTACAGGTAAAGCTGTAGTGGTGGACCGTGGTGGCTGTAATTTCACTGATAAAGTACTGGCTGCCCAAACTAAGGGTGCTGCTTTTGTGATTATCGCCAATAACGTTGATGATGGCACGCCAGCGCCTATGGGCGGATTTGACGAAGCCGTGAGTATTCCATCAGTGGGGGTTACTTTTGCCACTGGGGCGCAATTAAAAGGCGGCGCTAGCTTCAATATTTCCTCTGAGTTAGTGGCAACACCTGGTGCAATGGCCGATTTCACCTCTCGTGGACCTTCGGTCAGCGGCCTATTAAAACCTGAGATCACTGCTCCCGGTGTTAATATCATGACCGCTGAGCCTGGCACAGGCACAGGGCTTTCAGGAGCAACAGGCACGTCATTCTCAGGCCCAATTACTGCTGGTGCTATCAGTATGCTTAAAGAGGCTTTACCAGAGCGCAACGCGATGGAACTTAAAGCAACCTTGATGAACGCAGCAAACCTTGATGTTACCGTCACCCCACGTGCGCTTGATGAGAACGCAGCAATGGCACCGATTAGCGCCATTGGCTCTGGTTTGGTTGACGTCGAAAAGGCTGCGAACCTACCGGTAGCGGCGTGGGCAAAAGACACGCATCAAGCTGCGCTGTCATTCGGGCTGCAAAGCTTAAGTGAAACAACCACGATGACTAAAACCGTGGTAGTTAAAAACTTCTCAAGCAGTGCTAAGACATATGAGCTCAGTTTAGAGCAGCGTTTTGCAGACGATGTTGAACGCGGCAGCCTAATGGCTGAGTATCCCACCTCAGTGACTATTCCGGCGGGCCAATCCGTCGAGTTTGAAGTGGCAATGACTATTGACCCCACAACATTGCCAGAGTGGCAGCTAAGTGGCAGCAATATTGACACCTTAGCAGCGACTGAGTTGCTGACAGACTCAGAGCTAGATGGTGCCTTGGTCTTTAGTGAAGGCGGTGAACAGGCCTTGCACTTGGTTTATCATGTACTTCCACGTGCAGCGGCAAAACCTGTGATCAGCGCTGAAAAAGGTGAGCAAGGTGTCGTTTATACACTGCACAACCAAGGTGCGGCGGAGCTGACACCGGTGATTGTTGAGAATACAGTAACAGACACGGTGGGTGATGGTGGTCGTTTAGATATTGTTGCAGGCAGTGTCGAGACATTGGCTGTGCCAGCCTCGTTCTGTGAATCAGGCTATGGCGTATTTACAACTTTGGTTGTTGACCAGCCTGTAGCCCACGCTGATATGGGTGGCTTTGCCGCAGATTTTGATATGGATGGTGATGGCCGCTGGGATGTCACAGCACATTCAGTGAACTACTCGCTGTTTGATGGCCCGACACCTACACCTATTACCTTTACAACGCCTTATGGTCAATTAAGCGGTAACCTTAGTAACTTGTACTTCGACAGTGCGACTAACTACGTAACACTGCAAAATTGTATTGGTGATTATGGTTTGACTGCGGCGGACTTGGGCAATGTCAATGCTACGGTACGTTTCAGAACTGCGCCTGATAACTTCCCAACAGGTGGCAGTAACGCCGTTGATACCGCTCAAGGTAACTATAACTTCGCACCTGCACAAATTGTGGCAATGGCAGTCGATGCTCAAGGTGATGAAGTACAGAGTATTGCTCCAGGGGAAAGTGCACAGTTCTTATTTGCTGATGCTAACTTCACTATTCTATCTACCAACGGTGCCAAAGCCATTGTCACTTCACCACGCAATGATATGCAAGTGGCGCCTAGTTTGGCCGATGCGCAGTTCTCGGTAGACGAAAACACTGAGCAAGGTACGGTCATTGGTACACTTACCGCTGAGCGCAATGCGACCTTTGCTGGCGCTATTTCAGAGTTTATTGTTGTGAGCTCAAGCTCGACCGCCGTTGATATCAACAGCGATGGTGAGGTCGTTGTGGCCAATGCCGAACAGCTTGATTACGACAGTGGTCTTGAACAGGTGATGTTTGAAGTTGTTGCCACAGATACCCGCGGCAATATTTCTAACACGGCAACGGTGATGGTCAATGTCACTAACCTAGCTGATGAAGCATCTGAGCAACCAGAACCACAGCCTCAAGTTCCTGTGAAGAAGAGCACTAGCTCGGGCTCATTAGGGTGGCTAGCGCTACTGATGGCACCACTGATGTGGTTGCGTCGTCGTCGCAGCTAATTCGTTGAGCGATGGACATAAAAGCGGCGCCTGAAGGCGCCGTTTTTTATAGGTGTTCTATCATGATAATCAGCTTGAGCTTCATACTGATTGATACCGCCATGAACGGGTTTGTTTAGTCTTTAAATGACTTGTGGCAATCTTTGCAGCCTTTCGCCCAGTTTTTAAAAGCAGGAGCGATTTGCTTTTTATCACCACTTTTAGCAGCAACAGCAAGTTCTTGGGCATATTGTGCAAAGGTGTTGGCTTTTTTATCAAAGGTGGCCTTGTCTTCCCAGATGGCTGCTAAGGCATCGGTATTACCCTGGTCTGAGCCTGTAGTGAACGCTTCCCAAGGCATTTGTGATAGCGCTGCAGCATTATCTGCGCGTTGTTGAAAGCGCGCCGCGTCAAAAGGAACCTTACCCTTAAGCATGTCGCCCATGTCACCAATTTGCACTCGGATCAATGAAAAGACCGACTGCCGATACTCAATCGCATCTTCCGGCTTCTCGAACACGGAGTTTGCTAGTGCTGAACCCGATGTGGCGATAAGAGTCGCCGCCAATAATGTTTTTAGTTTCATTCCATTTGCCCCTTTTCGTAAAACAACCTTCTTTTTACCTAAGCAGGACGGTGAACACAAGAGCAAGTGCGCTAATAATCGCTGCAATGACTAATAAGTCCTACTAAACGCTGAAGGTATGTGCAATTGTGGTTATTCTCCGAGATCAATGTCTGCGAATATCATGCCCCTGCGCATACTTCTAGTCGCTAAAAAGACTTCTCCTAATAACGCGATAAATGCCAATATAAGCAGCAGCATCGCGACCATAAAACACCCAGCAATAGCAGTACCAAGGTTAATGGCTTGGATATTTGCCATAAACAACAGCATAACGACAGCACTCACTAAGGTGGCGCTGAGCACACTGAAACTAAAAGCGATATGAATACAACGCGCACGCTTTAACAGGGCGCGCAGCTCTGTTGCTAGTGAGCGATTAAACTCTTCATCGCTGCTGATTTTTAGTTTTCTCTCCAAGGCACGAGCGCGGTCGGTGATCCGCGCCAAGCGGTTTGATAGTACCCCAAGAGTGGCCGCAATCCCTGTGATTAAAAATACCGGAGCGACGGCTGTTTGAATGACCTTTGCCATGGTTAAAATATTAACAACTTCAGTACCCACGTTAACTCCGGCGATGATATTACAAGAGCCCTAGTCTAGCGCTAATACGCCGTAATACCAATGCTTAGGCTGTCCTCACAGAGCCACCTATACGCATCTGGTTTGTTATTAATACCGAGCGGGTATCTAGACACAAGCAAGAAAACCTGCGAATCTGAATACCAAACCCATAAAGCAGGAGAGAATATGGAACCCGTATTACCAGAGAAGAATGACACCCCGCCACCGGCAAACAATAACAACAAGCAAAGTAATGATGAGAAAACCATGGCGATGCTGTGTCACTTAGCCGCACTCGCGGGTTTTATAGTGCCATTTGGATCTATCATTGGCCCGTTGATTGTCTGGTTGGTGAAAAAAGATGAGATGGAAGTGGTTGACCGTCATGGCCGCGCGTCATTGAACTTTCAGCTAACTATGCTTATTGCTTTCATCGTCTGCTTCTTACTTATCTTTGTTGCTATTGGGGTTGTGCTACTGCCTTTAGTCGCCATTTTCTCGTTCGTAATGGTGATTATTGCTAGCATCAAAGCCTACGAAGGCAAAGAGTTTAAGTATCCGCTGTGTATTAAGTTTTTATAAGCATTAGACATAAAAAATAGCAATACAGGAGCGTTTTGCTGGCCTATTTTAGTTTATTTTTAACCGCCTTTGTGTCGGCAACGCTCCTACCTAGCTCATCGGAATTGGTACTTACTGCGATGGTGACACAAGGTAGCTATCACCTAATGTTGTTATGGTTGTTTGCAACACTCGGGAATGTTCTTGGTAGCTGTGTCAATTATGCCTTGGGGACCCAAGTTACACGCTTTCAACACAAAAAGTGGTTTCCGGTCTCAGTCGCAGCGATGGAAAAAGCGAAACGCCGTTTTCATCGTTACGGTGTGTATAGCCTGTTTTTCGCATGGCTACCGGTGATTGGCGATCCACTCACCGTGATAGGTGGTATCTTTCGAGTCCGGTTTTGGCTGTTTGTTGCTATTGTCAGTATCGGTAAAGGTGTGCGGTATTGGGTGGTTATATTGATGGCTCTTGGCATACAGTCATTGTATGGCGGGGGGGAAGCACTCGCCAATTAATGCGAGTGCTTAATCATAAGCTGGACAGCTAAGCGTGCCAATCCAAGGTCAACGATACAGAGTCGGCAAATCGCAACGCATGTGGCTTGTCCACCCGTACTTTAGCGTAATGTACACTAGGGTGCTGGTGGCAGAGCGCTAAGATATCCGCGACTAGCTTTTCTAAAAGTAGAAACTGTCCTTGCTCTACCAGTGCGATCACTTCCTTGGTGACGGTCTTGTAGTTGAGTGCCTCTTGCACCTCATCACTGGTACACGCCTTATCTGCCGGATAGTGGATCTCGATATTAATCACAACATCTTGCTTTTTTTCCCGTTCTTCGGGGTTGAACCCAATATAGGTTCTTAGCCGGAGATTAGTAACATTGATAATGGCGTTGGTCATGGTGTGTCCTAATTCTTCACTAGCTGCAGAAATTCATTGCGCGTTTTCGGATCAGTGCGGAAATTACCGAGCATAACTGACGTACGCATTTTAGAGTTTTGCTTTTCGACCCCACGCATCATCATACACATGTGCTTAGCTTCAACGATCACGCCAACGCCTTTGGCGCCAGTGACTTCTTCAACTGCTTGAGCGATTTGATGAGTCAATTGCTCTTGGATCTGGAAGCGACGGGCAAACATATCAACGATACGGGCAAACTTTGAAAGCCCTAAGACTTTACCGTCGGGAATGTAAGCAATATGTGCTTTGCCGACAAAGGGTAACAGGTGATGCTCACACATTGAGTAAAGCTCTATATCTTGGATCAGAACCATATCATCAGCATCAGAGGTAAACACCGCATTATTGGTGATTTCTGCCAATGTCTGACGGTAGCCTTGAGTTAGGTACTCCATGGCTTTGGCTGCACGCTTGGGGGTATCTAGTAGGCCTTCGCGTTGTGGGTCCTCGCCAACGGCGGAGATTAATTGTTGGTAACTCTGTTTTAATTCGTCGTGCATAATGTTCTCAATTACTTTAGATGACGGCCGCCATCAACGGCTAAGCTGCGTCCGGTTATATAGTCGCTGGTTAGCAGAAGCTCGACAGCATTAATAATTTCTCGACATCCAGGTTCAATGCCCATGAGGGATTTTTGTAATGTCTTATGTTTATACTGTTCACTGTCGCCCTCGTTAAAAATAATCAGCGAAGGGGCAATAGCGTTCACTTTTATATGTGGTGCGTACTTGGCCGCAAATGACTTAGTTAAATTATCCAATGCCGCTTTGCTGGCTGCATAGGCAAGGTGTTTGGCACTGCCTGTCTCGACCACAAAGTCGGTTAAATGAATAATGTCGCCATAGCCATCGCTGTGCTCGAGCATGTCTTGGCAATGTTGGTTGATAAGGTAAGGTACCTTGGCATGAATACGCATCATATTATCGAACAAGGCTGCGTAGTCATCGTTTTTACTCTCACTATCCCAACTTGATGCGTTATGAATAATAGCGCGTAACTTTGGCGTGTGGACTCGTAACTCATTGATAAAGTGCACAATGCTTTCATCGTCACTAAAATCTGCTTGAATACAAGTAACACCTTGCGCCGCTAACTCATCTACTGCATTGTGCCGAGTACGGTAGGTAATAATGACATCGTGCTGCTCAGCTACAAAATGCTGGGCAAGGGCAAGACCTATACGTTGTCCGGCCCCGGTTATTAAAATTGGAAAGGACATAACTTCTTCAGTTTAAGCGTGAACTGCTCTTACTATAAACAAATGACAAAAGGATTGCAGTGTTTACGCATGGGCGAGAGCGGTCGATCATTTACGCCTGAGGTTAGTTTTGTTGTAGTCATAGCCCATGTACTGACATGGGCTATGTGCACTAATCGTAAATGGTCGGAATCGGTTGACGCTTATGCTGAGTGCGCTGATATATGGCGATTATGCGTTGCTCTATTTCTGCACTTAAGGGTTTCGCCTCAAGGAAGTCGTCGATTTGGTCATAACTCAAGCCCAGTGCTTCTTCGTCTGTGAGGCCGGGGCGATCGCACTCTAAGTCGGCGGTCGGTGCTTTGGTAACTAAGGCGTCAGGCGCTCCGAGGTGTTGAGCAAGCGCACGTACTTGGCGTTTAGATAAGCCAAACAGCGGCGCTAGATCGCACGCACCATCCCCAAACTTAGTATAAAACCCGGTAATATTCTCCGCGCTATGATCGGTGCCAACGACTAAACCTTGATGTAGACCCGCTAGCTCATATTGGGCAATCATGCGTTGGCGCGCTTTGACATTACCTTTGACGAAATCAATATGGCTTTGTGCGGGTAAACTTAAATCACTGCCAGCGAGGCTGCTTAGCACCTGTTCGTGCATATGGTCGGTAGCGGGTTTGATATTCACGGTCACACGCTGACTGGGTTGAATAAAATCGAGCGCCAGCTGCGCCTCATCCTCGTCGGCTTGCACGCCATAAGGCAAGCGCACGGCAATGAACTGATATTGTTCAGTATCGTGATCGGCGTTGAGCTCTTCAATGGCAAGCTGGCAAAGACGGCCGCAAGTAGAGGAATCAACACCGCCACTGATGCCAAGCACCAAGGTGCGACAGTGGGCTTGTTGAAGCTTGTGTTTTAAAAATGACACCCGACGAGTAACTTCTTGTTGGACATCAATGCTAGGTTGCACTCTCATTTCGGCAACGATTTCGGCTCGCATAATTCCCCCGCTTGAGCAAGATGGTAAGCAGCTATTATGTAAGCATTTACAAAAAAATTAAAGCGCCGACCTCGGGGTTGCTATTTTGCCTCGTGCTATTCGCACGGCGATGCCATATGTGCCCAGATGGTCAGCTTCTCGTAGAGCGCGTCTGGCTTAAGGGGCTTACTCAAATAATCGTTCATACCCGATTGCAAACATTTTTCCTTGTCGCCCTCCATTGCGTTGGCGGTCAGGGCAATAATCGCAATGTTTTGATGTTGCTCTCCGGCCTTGCCTTGGCGGATTTGAGTGGCCGCTTGGTAGCCATCAAGAATGGGCATTTGGCAATCCATCAGCACCACATCAAAATACCCCGAAGGACACTGTTGCAAGCGTGTTATCGCTTGTTGTCCATCATTGGCAATTTCGTAGTTGCAACCATGTTTGTCCAATAAGGATGAGGTAACAATTTGGTTGACCTGGTTATCTTCTACAAGCAAACAGTTAATAGTCCCCGTGAGCTGCTGCGCACCAGTCTCTTCTGAGCGCGTATAACCGCTGTAAATATCAAAACTAGTTAATGGATGAAACGCCAACCGGAAGTGTTCAAATTCCAGTTGCTCGCTGACCTCATTAGTTTGTTCCATATTCGCTAAGACCAACAGCTGACATTGTTCACTAAGCGTGCTTTTCAGTCGATGCTGTAACTCATGGGTCTTTTTTAATAGCGGTTCGGCATCGATAATGAGGCGCTCGACGCTTTGGTTAGCCAAATGCTCAAGCAAGTCATTGCCATCCGTAAAGCAGGTGACCTTTGCTCCCATCAACTCACAGTGTTGCCGAGCTAGGATACTCTCTTGGCGATCATGACAGAAAATAGCCACATGCTCACCCAACAGGTGTTGCGTGATGGAAGATTGCTCGCCGGCTTCCAGTTGAATGAAGAACGTAAATGTACTGCCTTGATCCACAGTGCTTTTCACACTGACATCGCCATGCATGAGCTGACACAGCTGACGGACAATGGCAAGACCTAAACCGGTGCCGCCAAAGCGCCGGGTGGTGGAGCTATCAGCCTGGGTAAAGGCATCAAATAACTGCGCTTGAGCTTGCTTAGAGATACCAATGCCGGTGTCCTGGACACTGCATGTAAATACCCCATGCTCATCAAGTGTTGCGGTAATCGTTATCTCACCGTCTTCGGTAAATTTAATCGCGTTCGATAATAAATTGGCCAGCACTTGGCGCAAGCGGTTGGGATCACCCTCAACTGTTTGCTGTGGTAGCTGATGCGCATCCAGATATAAACGGTTGTTTTGTTGCTGTGCTTTCAAGGCTAGCGACTCAACAACCTGTGACAACACTTGGTGAATATCAAAACTAATGTGTTCAATTTCTACCTTGCCCGCTTCAATTTTAGAAAAATCCAATATGTCATTGATAATACTTAATAAGGTGTTGGCAGAAGAGCGGGCTAGTTGCAGGTGATGATGCTGCGAGTCATTTAGTGTGCTGTGATCTAGTAGCTCTAACATGCCCAATACGCCATTCATCGGCGTACGTATTTCATGACTCATACTGGCAAGAAACTCACTTTTTACGAGCGCGGCATGCTCAGCTTTATTTTTCGCGTTGCGAAGGGCAATTTCCGTTAGTTGTCTTTCGTGGTTGGCATAGACACCACCGATGATATTAGCGATAGCTATAAGAAAGTTTTCATCATTCTCACTCCACACACGCGGTTCATGAAGCTGTTCTGCGCACACCACGCCGACCATGCCATGGCGCCCAGGAATGGCACAGTCGAGAAGCGCATGAATATTGAGCGGCTGCAGATAGTCCTGTAAAAACTCCCTGGTCAGCGGATCATTGTGAGCATCACTGATGCTTAATACTGCTCGCTTTTGTATCGCGCCAAAGTAAGTTGGGTATTGCTCCCCGACTAATACACCGCTCTCGCTATGGCTGTTTTTGTCTTGCTCGTACAGCGACAGTAAATGCATTTCTTGATGGGCATCGTCAAACAACCAGATACTGACCCTGTGGGTGTTTAAGGTGCGGCTGACCATGCGGGTGATAATGTGTTTAGCCGCGTCTAAATCACCATTGAGAATTGCGTCATCGACCGTGAGCCCTGCTAAAGCGCTATTACGTTGTGCTAATTGTTGTTGTGCGAGCTGGCCGCGCTTTTCGCCATCTATATCTTGGGTAGAGCCAAAGATGCGAATACAGCGTTGCTGGTCAAACTCCGCTTCACCGCGTACGCGTACCCATTTCTTATCGCCTTGAGCTGTGACTATTTGTAGCTCAGTACAAAATGGCTGACGGTCATTAATAGTGCGACTAATGAGCGTATTTAGCTGGGATTGGGAACTGGGTGTGAAAAAGTGAAAAAGATTATCTGCGGTGATCAGGTAGCTGTCATCGACGCCATGAATCTCGCGGTTCACTTTGGACCAGAACGCGTGGTTAGTATCGTTATTAAGCTCCCATGCGCCAATGCGTGCCTGGGTACTCATTGCTTCGAGCATTTGTTTATGCGTCAACAGCTGCTTGCTGATTCGTTGCTGCTCAGTGATGTCGCTAGCTACCATATAAATTTTGCTATTCTCTTGATCCAGAGCCAAGTTAATACGGCACAGCAGCTGTTTGTGTGAGTGGGTACGCAAGTAGCAATCAAATTGAGTTTCATTGTCCTGCTGGCCCAACTTATCAAATTGTTGTTGTACGCGCTCTTTATCATCACAGGCGACAAAGTCGAGTAGCGGCTTGGCAAGTATTTCACTGGCTGTAAAGCCCAAGCCCCGGTATATGCGTGAGTTGGCGCGTTCGAAAAAGCCATGTACGTTGAGAATAGCCATAAAGTTAGCGCTGAGCTCAAAGAAGCGCTCGATCTCTTGCTTAGCATGGCGCAGTGCCGCTTCTGTCGACTTTTGTGAGCTAATATCTAAGTGCGTGCCAATCATACGTTTTGGTCGACCATCATCGCACCATTCAATGACTCGGCCGGTATCCAGAACCCACACCCAATGACCTAATTTATGACGCATTCGGGCTTCACATACATACTGTTCACTGTGCCCCTGCCAGTGTTGCTCCAAACGTAGTCCTGATTCTTTTAAGTCAGCAGGGTGGGTGTGATTGAGCCAAGTATCAATATTGATGGGGGTGAGCTCTTCGAGCTCATAACCAATGATTTGCGCCCAACGCTCGTTAAACGTCACTTCGCCGCTTTGTACTTGCCAATCCCAGGTTCCGACACCGATATTTTCAACGATGAGTGCTAGGCGCTGACTCTTTTCCAGTATTTCTGCTTGTGTCGCCTTCTTTTCGCGCAAATCTTCAATGAGTAGCCACACAAAAGGTTCACCCTGAGCATTGGTAAATTGCACCCCATTCACATTCACCGGGAAGGTGGCGTTGTTTTGCCACAGAGCTTCTCCCGCAACAATATGTTGACCATGGCGCAATTGGTCTAAGGCCGGTACTGTGCGCTCGTTGAAGCGCAGAGTGTTGGCGAAGTGTTGTTGTTTTAGCTGCTGTAAGTGGGTATCGAGCGAGCTAAGTAAGGCTTTATTGGCATTGATATAGCGGCCCGTTTTAGCATCACATAACGCGATACCAAGCGGAAAAAGGTCAAATAATGCTTGAAGACGCTGCTCATTGACCATGAGTTTTAAGAATAAGGCTCGAAACCAAGCTAAAAACAGTACCACTAACAAGGTGGTTAAAATAATCGCGATGCGCGCATAGCCAAAGCTCTCCCAAGGAGGCTGCCAGCCCGCTTGTGGTTGAACTGCCAAATACCAAGTATCATTAGGTAGACTAATCGATAGTTCAATGGGGTCGCTATAGCGAATAGCGGTATCGCCAAACATGTGTTTATCTGGATTACGCTTATACAAGGCGACATTGAATTGTTCTTGTAATTGCACGAGTCCGCCATTGCTATAGACCTTGTTGGCGTCGAGCACGACCGATATCAGCCCCCAAAATTCTTGTTTCGGCTGCTGCAGGTAAATGGGCAGTCGGGCAATAATGCCAACACCGCCCTGCACTAAATTAACGGGGGCATCAATGACTATTTCTCCACCTTCTTTAGCGGCCAAGGCTGCATCACGTTGACTGGGGTTGGCCATATAATCGAGGCCAATGGCTCCTTCATTACCCTTGAAAGGGTAGGTCATTCGAATAACCATATCTGGTGCTGCACCTATGGTGCGCAGTTCTTTAGAACTGGTAAACAGGCTTTGTGCAACGACACTGAATTGTTGTTGGTTGAGGTTGGGTTGGGCAGCGATGGCCGGTATTAATCCGCGTACAAGCTGAATATTGGCGGTCATCAGTGCCTGTAATTGGCTGCGATAACTTTGTGCTACTTCCCGCACATCTTGGCGATATTGTTGCTCAGCTTTTTGATAATTGAGGTGATCGAGAAATACAGCCACAGCCAGGGTGAGGGCGATTAGGCCGTAAAAGGCAATGGCATAAAAGCGGCTTTTCGAAGCTGGTGGCATGGCTGCAAATAGTCAGTGGTTGAACAACACCTTAAACTATAGTGCAGTAGCGAGGCTTGTCGAATTAATATATCAGCTAAGGTGCTGATTTTTCGGGCATAGGAACAATGCGCCCAGGTTTTGGGCGCATCATCAAAATAGTTTAGCTATCGCTTACTTGGCGATCCCAAAACTGCGCTTTTGCTCTGTGCAGTTTACGGTAGCCATCGAGCAGTGCGTGATGCTTTTTAAAACCTTCAAGTGCTAAGCCTGGGAAGCTAAGCCCGTGGAACTGTATCCGCGCTTCTGCTATTTCAATCGCGAGTTCAACATTGTCAGCACCAAACATCAGCGCCAATGAGCTTTGATAAGTGCTGTACGCTCGTTGTTCGTCATATTTGATTTCCAAGACCGCTTTTAAGCAGCGGAAGAAGCGAATCCGCTCTGGGCTGATTTGATCGGTATGCAGAATCCACTCGACCCAATCAATGGCTTCTTCGCTTTGTGCTGCAAGGCATAGATGCGCTTTTAGCTCGCCAATGCGCAGCGTATGCCAAGGCGTGTCGGCATCAGTCACCACACCGATAAATTCGGCAGCGCGAATAATATCGCTATGTCCTGCTTCTTCTAAGCGGTCATAGATTTCCAGCCATTGTTCGGCGTCGTATTGATCCAGTGACAGGAAGTCCTGGCGGAATTTAGCGCCTTCATTATTGTTGCGCCAGATGAGCTCATCCACAGGGTAAATATCGGATAAACCGGGTACTAATATACGGCAGGCGTACACATTTAAGTGCGTGTAATCCATGATGTAGATGTCGTAGCCCATGTCGTGGATCAGATCCGTGCAGAATTGGTACTCTTGCTCGGTGTTGCCGCTGAAGTCCCAGTGCACAAAGTCAAAATCGGCTTGGTCACGGAAGAAGTCATAGGAGATCAAGCCGCTGGAGTCGATAAAATGTAATTCGATATTTTCTGCTGACGCTACTTCGTCGTTATCGAAGGTGGCGCATTGGAATACGTCGAGTTGGTCAAGGCGACGGCCTTGAAGAAGCTCAGTAACGGTACGCTCTAACGCCACTTCAAATGACGGGTGAGCACCGAATGAAGCGAACACCGAGCCATCAACTGGGTTGATTAGGGTCACACTCATAACCGGGTATTTACCGCCCAACGACGCATCGGCAATGCGTAAATGAAAACCATGGCTGCGTAGCTCTTCACAGGCTTGGTGAATCTTCGGATATTGCTTCACCACCTCTTCAGGCACTTCGGGTAGGCAAATTCCTTCAGCGATAATTTGGTTTTTAATGGCGCGCTCAAACACTTCTGAAAGGCCTTGCACGCGCGCTTCATATTTGGTGTTACCGGCACTCATGCCGTTAGATACAAAGATGTTGCCGATGACATTGACGGGGATATAGGCAATTTCTTCATCGCGCACACGGGTGTATGGCAGCGCACAAATACCGCGCTCGGTATTGCCGGAGTTAAAGTCATAAAGGTGAGATGGGGTGAGTTCGCGCTCGGGGTCAAAATAGTCCCATAGCGGCTCATTCATCAAACCCTCTGGCACTTGCTCGCCGTCGACGGCAAACCACTTTTCACTGGGGTAGTGGGTGAATTCGGCGTTCGCGAACTCTTCGCCTAAGTAAAAATCGGCGAAGAAGTAGTTGCAGCTTAAACGCTCAAAATACTCCCCTAACGCTGACGCCAAACACGCTTTATCGGTAGCCCCTTTACCATTGGTGAACATCACCCCACAGTCTTTATCACGAATGTGGACCGAGTAGCAGTTAGCCACTGGGTTCAGCCACAAAGCCTCCTCCACATTGATATCTAATGCCACGAGTTTGTTTTGCATGGTAGAGATAGACGATTCTAAGTCTCTGTCTTTACCTTTGATAAAAGTCTGTTCAGTCATAATGTTCTCAATAAAGCGACACGCAGTTGATTGCGAAGAAATCTTACTATGGCCGTTATTATATCGGTAACTTGCCTTTAACACGAACAAAGCTTAAAAAATGTCATACACTAGCTGTGGGCAGAATAACAATAAACTCGATACGGACAGATTATGTTGATGTGGATTAAGCGCTTAGCGATTGCAGTCATTGTTTTGCTACTTCTCGTAACGGCACTTCTATATGCCATTTTATATCTCAGTTTGCCAAGCCTAGATGGTCGCGGTCAAAGTCAGAGTATTGATAAAGTGGTGACGATAAAGCGCGATGCGCTAGGGCAAGCCATTGTCGATGCTCACTCAATGGCCGATGCCGCATATGGGCTGGGCTTTGCCCATTCGCAAGATCGGTTCTTTCAAATGGATTTACTGCGGCGTAATGCGGCGGGCGAGCTCAGTGCGCTTTTTGGTGAAGCCGCCTTGCCAATGGATAAAAAAATGCGCTTCCATCAACTGCGCAAACGCTCGGAGCGCATTTATGCTCAGCTTAAGCCCGCGCAAAAACAGTTACTGCAGCGCTATAGCCAAGGCGTGAATGATGCCCAGCAGGCGCAGAGTTTAAAAACCTTTGAATACTTGTTAGTGGGTGCCGATATTGAGCCTTGGCAGCCAGTCGACAGCTTATTAGTGATTTACAGCATGTACCTCGATTTACAAGCCGGTACTTTTGCCCGTGACATGGTGCTAGAGCGTATCGAGCAGCAGTTTGGTGCGCCAATGCGGCAGTTTTTAACTCAGCCTTCATCCTATCAATCTGCGCTCGATAACAGCGAACTCTTGGCACCACAGATGACGATTCCATTGCTGCCGGCTTCAGCGCAGCATGCTCAGATACGGGAAATCATTCCTAGTTTGGAAGTGGGGAGCAACAATTGGGCTGTGTCGGGGGAGTTAACTACAAGCGGCCAACCTATGGTCGCCGACGACATGCATTTAGGCTTAGCGGTGCCCATTATTTGGTATCGTGCGCAGCTGAATTTTGCTGATACCCAAGTAACTGGGGTATCGTTACCGGGTGCACCCGCCATTGTTGTTGGCAGTAATAACCACATTGCGTGGGGATTCACCAATGCCTACGTCGACACATCTGATTGGATTCGCCTTAGCGACGACGCTGATTTAGTCGAGGTACAAGAGAGCATCGCCCTTGATGACGGCAGTGTGCATCAATATCGCTTACTCATGAGCGACTATGGCCCGGTACGGGAAGTCGGTGGTCAGCGCTACGCGCTTAGTTGGGTGGGTCATTACGATTATGCCTTGAACCTTGATTTAGCTGAGCTAGCCACCACCAAAACGGTCACCGAAGCCTTTCAGTTAGCGAATACAGCCGGCATGCCGGTGCAGAATCTAGTGGTTGTTGATGCCCAAGGCCAGCTAGGCTGGCAGCCCATGGGCGCTATTGCAGCACGCACTCAACCTAGCGATACCGCCATCGCCGAACAGCAGTTTGAACAAGCTTGGTTTAGTAATGAGCCGCAGCGACCACGCGTGATAAACCCTAAACAGGGGCGTATTTGGACCGCCAATGCGCGTGTTATGTCGGCGCAGCAGCATCAGCGCTTTGGTGATGGTGGCTATGCGCTAGGAGCGCGCCAGCAGCAGATCCGCGACCGTCTCGCTGCACGTGAGCAGTTTGATGAACAGGCATTCCTTGACCTGCAACTTGATAACGAGGCACGCTTTTTAGGCAAATGGCAGGCGCTATTGGTGACAACTTTGCAGAGCGAACCTAAGTCCCCATACTTAGAGGCGGTTCGCAATTGGCAGGGCTGTGCATGCACTGACTCCATTGGCTATACCTTAGTTCGCTACTTCCGCAGCGCAGTGATGGACACTGTGTTTGCCGATATTGAGTCGGCGCTAGCACAAGAGTCTTTGTCTCTAGGGCCTATCAAACGCAACCTTGAGCCCGCCACCTGGCAGCTTTTGGCGCAGCCTCAGCGCTGGCAGTTGGGCGATAAACAGAGCTTACTGATGCGCAGCTTCGAGCTCGCGACTCAGCGTTTACGTGACAAATTTGGCGATGATATGCAGCAATGGCAATGGGGCAAAGTGAATGCGTTAGCGCTCAAGCACCCGTTCAGCAAACAGATACCGTTGCTGAGCTCATGGCTGGATATGCCAATTACCCCCGGGTTTGGTGATAGCTTTATGCCCGCAGTGCAGCGCCCAGAATTTGGCGCTTCACAGCGATTTATTGCGCAACCGGGGCGTTTGGAACAGGCTATTTTAGCCATTCCTGGTGGTCAATCGGCACATCCGTTGTCTTCGTTTTATCGCGCCGGTTATCAGCAATTTGCTGAGCATCAAGCGACGTCTTTATTACCCGGCGAGCCCGTGCATCGTATTGAATTCCGGGCTGCTGATTAGGTGACTTGTGTCAGTGTCACTGGCGCTGACGCCGCTAAGGTCGTTTGGTCACGACCGTTGGATTTACTGCGATACAGAGCGTCATCAGCGACGTTGATAACGTCCTCCACGCTTTGCTGTGGTTGCCACTGACTAAGACCAAAGCTCATAGTCAATGACAATTCGGGGCTGACCTGGTGTGCGTCCATGGTTTTGATGGCACTGCGGATAGATTCTATCCTTGCCGAGGCGGTATCAATATCAATATTGGGCAGGGCGATAATAAATTCTTCCCCTCCCCAGCGCGCGACAACATCGCTGGAGCGAGTGTGTTCAAGTAATGTTTGCGACAGTGCGACCAGCACTTTGTCACCGACTTCGTGGCCATATTGGTCGTTAATCTGCTTAAAATAATCGATATCGCCGATAGCGACACACATGGATTGCTCTGCTGTGCTGCAGCGATTGTGTAACTTCAACATAAGCTCTTTGGCAAAGCGTCGATTATATAATCCGGTAAGGAAATCTTTGGCAGCCATATCTGCGAGCGTGGAGCGTTGTTCTAGGGTGATACGGCGGATCAGTGCAAGGGTATAAATCATCGGTACTCCGGCAACAAGAATGTTAGCGACCTCGATATAGCGTAAAAACTCACCATACGCATAGGGATAGGCAACACCGGAGAACAAAATGTATATGGCAGCAAATATAGCGATCAAGGTCAGGCTGAAGCCCACTGCACTACCCATTCGCATTTTATAATCAACCATTAAAATACATGAAACACTCCATAGATAAAACTGAAAGCCGGTTTCCGTGCCCATAAAGGCACAGGCGGCAATTGAATGTACCACTACCTCAACGCTGACCACCCTTAACCCCCAACTTTGTCGGTTATTTTTAATTAACCAAATCCCGAGTAGCCAGCTTAAGGTACTAAATATGTTCAAAATCGCTAAAGGAGTCGCGCCGATGACATAAAAGCCTGGGATCAGAGCAGCGTGAATCACGGCAGCGAAGATAGCAACGCGTACAATAATCTTAAACTTGAGCTCTTCAACCTGCTCAAAAATACCTTCAGCTGAGTGTGTATTGCTGGGTAGCTTCTGCAATGGACGACCTACTGCCGATGAAAAATCGTATGACTATTGAGTATAGTGCATAAGGGTAATTTTGTTAGGCTGGCAACTATATGATTTATATGGCTATTGATAGTTGTTAACAAGTCATTGGGTACTGTTACCGCCACAAAGTGACGCCGCCAAAAGCGCGAATATGAACTAAACTGCAGACAATTGCGTTCTCTACAGTAATAACAACACCATCAACAGGAAAAACAATGAAATTACCCTCGTTATTTATAGCGGCAGCGGTGGCGACCACCATGAGCGTCTCACTTCAAGCTGAAGAAGTAGAAATAAAAACTCAGCAACTGAGCGAACACATTCATGTTCTTTTCGGTCAAGGAGGCAACATAGCCGCGCACGTAGGTAAAGATGGCACCTACATCATTGATGACCAATTTGCCAAGTTAGCCCCAAAAATAAAAGCGGCGCTGAAAAATCTCAACCCGAATGCGCCAGAGTTTGTTATCAATACCCATCACCATGGTGACCATACCGGCGGCAACGAAGTGTTTGCCCAATCTGGTGCCCATGTTATTGCCCATCACAATGTTCATAAGCGTTTGCAGCAAAAGCATGGTGAGGGTTCACAGTACTTACCTAAGCTAAGCTTTGGCCAAGACTTAACATTACACTTTAACGGCGAGCATGCTAGAGCGGTACACTTTGCCCATGCGCATACCGATGGCGATGCGGTGATTTTTTTCGATACCGCCAATGTCGTGCATATGGGCGATATCTACTTTAATTTAGGTAGTTTACCTTTTGTTGATGTGGATAGCGGAGGCAGCGTGGACGGCATCTTAGCTGCGGTTGAGCAAGTGATGACACAAATAGATGACTCCACTCAGGTGATCCCAGGGCACGGGCCTATGAGCAATAAAGCAGGGCTGCAGAGATATTATCAGTTGCTCAGCAAAGCGAAATCACTGATGGTGGCTGCGATTGATGAGCATCAAGACCTCGAGTCAGTATTGGCGGCAGACCCACTCGGGGCGCTTGAGCTTGAATACGCCAACTGGTTACCCAAAGAGCGAGTAACCACCCTATTTTACCGTAGTTTAACCATTGAGAATCATGGGCATTAATATGAATGCTTAGTTAACAAATGTGAATGGTTAATTTATACTCGTTGTTCCTACAGTGAAGTAATTAAGGAACAACGAGGATGAACGATAATAACCTACCTGATTTAACCGCCTCGGTAGGCAAGAAAAAAGGACTTATCATTTCTGTCATTGCCATCGTATTAGCCGTATTTTTGGTAATGAGTGCGATGTACACCGTTGATGAAGGTCATGTTGGCATCATTAAACGCTTTGGCGAAGCCACCGAACAAGTGAATCCGGGGCTACACACCAAAATACCTTTCGTCGATAGTGTCGAGATGTTAGAAATCCGCACACGCAAAAACGTAGAAAAGCTACGGGCGGCTACTCACGAGCAAATGCCCTTAACCGCTGAAGTGAGTATCAACTGGACAGTGATCCGCACCGAAGCTTTTGATCTTTTTAAAAGCTATGGCGGGTTGACCCAGTTCGAAAATCGTATCTTGGACCCGAAGCTTCGCTCGGCAACAAAAGATGCGCTGGCGCGTTACAAAGCAGAAGAGCTGATTCAAAACCGCTCGCAAGTTATCGCTCGTATAGAGGAGCTGTTACTTGATGAAATGAAAGCTTATCCGGTGAAGTTAGACTCGGCGCAAATCGAAGACTTGGTATTGCCGCAAAAATACATCCAATCTATCGAGACCAAGCAAACAGAAAAGAACCTTGCGGCGGCTGAAAAGCACCGTCTAGAGCGCCAGAAGCTTGAGGCTCAGCGTGAAGTAAATACCGCAATGGCTCAACGTGATGCCGCAAAAGCAAAAGCAGACGGTAAAGCTTATTCGATTAAAATCGAGGCGCAGGCCGAAGCGGAAGCAATTAAACTAAAAGGTTTAGCGGAAGCTGAAGCAATGCAGAAGAAAGCTGAAGCCATTAAGAATAATGCCACCCTAGTTGAGTACATGCGTGCACAGCAATGGAATGGTCAGATGCCGACTACGGTTATGGGCTCAGACCAAGGTATTCTTTGGAATATGAAAGAAAAATAAGAGAAGCGGCGTTAGCCGCTTTTTTTGTGCAGTTAAGTTATGAATAAACATACCGTACTGGTCACCGGCGCAAGTCGAGGCATTGGCGCAGCAACAGCCCGGTTGTTGGCTGAGCAAGGTTATCAAGTCGTCATTAACTACCTGAATAATCATCGCGCCGCGCATGCACTCGTAGCAGAGATTGAACAAGGTGGTGGCACAGCGCTCGCCGTGGCTGGCGATGTCAGCCAAGAGTCAGAGGTAGAGCGTCTCTTTGCGACCATTGATGAGCATTGCGGCGGCCTTACTCATTTGGTGAATAATGTTGGCATCTTGGCAGCGCAAACCTCGCTGGCAGGGCTCAATGCTCAGCGCATCAATCGCATTTTGAGCGTGAACGTAACCAGTGCCTTCTTATGTGCTCAAGCAGCATTGCTACGTATGCCTGATAACGGCGCTATCGTTAATGTGTCTTCAGCTGCAGCGCGCACGGGTGCGCCCTTTGAGTATCTTGATTACGCAGCATCAAAAGGAGCCATGGATAGCTTCACTATCGGCTTGGCAAAAGAGGTTGCTGCGCGAGGCATCCGCGTCAATGGTGTGCGCCCGGGCGTGATTGCCACTGATATTCATGGCGACGGCGGGGAACCAGAGCGTGTGCATCGTCTTGGGCCGCAGTTACCCTTAGGCCGTTGTGGGTATGCTCACGAAGTAGCACAAGCCATTGCCTGGCTACTCGGTGAACAAGCAAGTTTCACCACTGGTACTTTTATTGACGTCAGTGGTGGCGCTTGAGGTCGTTATTACTGGTCAGGTTTGCCTAAGCTCAAGGCGATAACTATCCCTGCTAATAAGGCACTGGCAATGAAAGTGAAAGCGCCGCCGATAACACCGTAGACATAAACAAACCCCCAGGCTGCTAAGCCATAACCAAGCACCGAGCTCAGCACAGTAAGTGGGGTTTTAGGGTGTTTACGCACTAATCCGGTGGCGGCCAACAGCAGCATCGAGACACACACGAGTATTATTAGCTTCATACTTGTTGCTCCTGATTAACAAGCTGCGACTGAGTTGCAGCGCCTTTATAGAGGCGTCTAAGGGCGTAGTAGCAACCCAAGCCAATAGCAAAAAAGCTGATATCAATACTACTTACCAATAAGCTGCCAGCATTAAACACGTGGTTTTCAGAGAGTAAAACATTAAGCGGTAGCACCAACAACGCTAAGCTGCCTATGCATGCTAATGTCGCTTGGAAATAGCGATGATAATGCCAAGGTAATGCGCCCAGCAGTAACCAGAGCAACCATGAATAGAAAAACAGCGGGCCGATAATGGCATTGTGCGCGGTGGGTGGAACATAGGCATTGATGAGCACTTGCGCCGGAAATAGTAACATACAGGCCAGTACTAAGCCGCCACAGCTGCCAATGATAAAACGGTTCCAGCGCTGATAAGCTTTGTGGCTTAAGCTCGGGTTGTTGCCTCGAGCGCGTTTACTTAACCACATCATGATCCCTGACAGTGGCAATAGTGCTGTGGTTAAGCCCAGCGCAGTCCACACGAGCTTGATAAAAATCCCACCGAAATTACCAAAGTGCAAGGGAAACAATAGCTCTAACACTTTGATGGACACGCCGGGGATATCGCCAAAGCTACTCATTGATTTTATGTACTCGCCATCGCCGTGATAATGCAGTAACTGCGAGGCCACCGACTCCCCGCCAAGCAAACGCAGATAGACTTCGCTGTTGGCATCGTTATGCGCCATAATCGTGGCATCAAGAATATGGGCATCGGTGAAGCGCTGCTCGGCATCAGCAAGAATGTCGGCCAGTTGGGTCGGTTGATACTGATGGCTAATGACTGGCTCAGGAATGGCGGTAAATGTTTCCACCAGCTTATCTTGATCGCCGCCAAAGTTAACCAAAGCGGCGGCTGGCAATAAAATAACCGTGGCTAGGCCAAGGAATGCCCCGGTAAAACCAATCACGCCATGAAAGAGACTTCCCCAAATCCCCATGATTTTGTGCCCGTCACTTACCCACAGACTGGTCCCTCTGTGGCGGCGAAAGGTAAACAGTTGCCGCAAAAACTGGCGGTGGATAAACAGCCCGGTGAGCGTCGACACCAACAGCGTCAAACCTAGCACCCCCGTGAGTATTAGCCCAATCGGTCGGCCGAGATGTAAGTCGGCATGAAAATGGCCAATAAAGCTGGCAGCATCTGTTTTGCGCTTAGCATAGAAGGTTTGGCTCGGACCATAGTAAGTCGATTGCAACGCCAAGGTGTTGGGGTGAAATTGAAAAACGTGCGCCACAGCCTGGTCGTAATTATCATCACCATGATGCGATTCAAATAACAAGGTCAGTAAATGAGTGTTATGGCCGCTAGGCAGATACACATGAATATTTTCACCGAATGGTGCGGGTACTTGCTCATGGTATTGGTTCACAAGCTCAGTGATTGCTTGCGCTGGTATTTTTGGAGCCTGTTGAATTTCGGGGTTCGCCCATATTTTCAGCTCAGGGCGACTCAATACCGCAATAGCACCACTAAAGGCGACAATAAATAGCAATACAGCGGTAATAACTCCCACCCAACTATGGATATTAAAGAGCTTCTTGATGGTTAATGATTTCATCCTGTTGCTCCTGTTAGGGCGATAAAACTCAATACGCCATGAATAACTATCAGCAGTACCATTACTGCCAACGGATGCCATGCCTTTTCCGCCATATATGCGTACATAAATAGCGCCGTCCAAATAAGCGGAAACAGCATAATTGGCATGAGAATTTGCTCGCTCATGGCAAAAGGTAAATAGGTTGTCATGCCCGGAATAATCACTACCGAAGTGAGCAGTGCCAACACGCAGGCAAGAAAGTGCCGACGCTTGGTGGCACTGAAGGTGCGTTTTTTTGTCATATTTTTGCCCCTTGAGCGCGGCGCTGGGCCGCGCGATGAATGCCTAACTAAAATTGCGCTTCAAAGCGCACACTGAAGGTGCGCGGAGCGCCTAAGGTTTGGTTGCCAAGTCCCGCTGGGGCTAACACAACATATTGCTCATCAAGCGCATTTTGCACTAAGGCGTACACACCATAATGCTGCCATTGGTAGCCGACACGGGCATTGACCAGCCAGTGGGCGTCATTGCGTGGGTCTAACCCCTGCTCTAAGGGTGTGGAAAGACGTTGGGAGCTGCCGGTGTAGCTGGCATTCACATTGGCGACCCAACCTTGATGTGAGAAATAATCAACTCCCATTAGCGCAGTCCATTGCGGCGCACCGGCGAATTCGCGTCCGCTGTAATTGGTCTCAACGCCATTAAAGAGTTGCACGAAGTCGTCAAACTCTGTTTGCGAATAACCAATACCGCCATAGAAGCGAGTGCTTGGGTTGAGCGAGTAACTTAATTCGGTTTCAAAACCTTGGACATGGGACGCGCCAACGTTGCGAACCTCACGATCATATTGGTTACTGGATAGATAGACATCAACTTGCTGGTCTTCCCAGTCCAAATAAAAGAGGTTGGCGTTGAGTACTAATGCGTCGTCAAGCCATACGGAACGCATTGCTAACTCGTAGTTCCAAGTGTATTCAGGGTCGAACGTAAAGGGCGTCGACTGGGCAATATTAGTGCCCACACCACCTGAGCGATAACCGCGTTGCACTGTAAAACTAGATGATACGTCATCATTGAAGCGATACGTAGCGCCCACTTTGGGCAGCCAAGCATCAAAGTCAGCGTCTTCAACGGGCTCGTCGCCTGAGGCGTCGGCGGCCATCGCGTATAACTGCTGATTAATACCGCCAATCAGTTGTGCCAGCATGGGATCAAACGCATAGTCACTGGGTTGTGGTAGCGCCTGTTCGGTGCGTGCACTGATACTGATATCGGTGGTGTTGCCGTTTTCCTGTTGTTCGCGGTCATAGCGTAGGCCAACGAATACGTCCCAGTGGTTGTTTAGCTCATAGGTAAAATCAGCGAACAAGGCGGTGGTGGTGATCCCTTGCACATAATGGGCAGACTGGCTAATAAACAAGGGGTCAGCGCCACGGTATAATTGCAGAACTTGTTCGGCTAACACAGCGGGTAGTCCCAGCCCGCCAAACTCAGGGGGGGCTGTCAGTAACGTGCGTACACCCAGCTGCTCAAAGGTGACACCACGCTCACCACTGCTGATGTCATTAACATCAACATCGGAATAGTAAAGCCCGATTAACCCACTGAGGCGTTCACCATCATAGGTTAAGCGCAGTTCTTGAGAAGTGGTTTTGTCTTCGCGGCGATCGGTGAGTGTTGATTGCGGTCCAACCATCGACGCATCGCCATCCCATTCATAGCCATACTTTGAGTTAGAGTAAGTAGTGATTGCAGTGAGACGCCAGAAATCAGTGAGGTCGTACTGCATATTGAGCGCATACATGTCGGTATCGGTAAACTCAAAGGTTGGTGAGTCGAGATAAACGTAACGATCAGCGAAGATATCGTTAATCGGATAAGCCGTATTACCGCTTTGTGTCGCGACCCATTCGATGCCTTTTTCGTTTTCGCTGTGCATAAAGCTCAGTTGTGCTTCAAACTGGGGTAAGGCTGTCGGCGTATAGCGTAGCTTAGCGCGATAGAATTCATTGTCGTCAAAGTCCGACTCTTCACCGGTAGCCACATTGGTGTTGTAACCATCGCTATCACGTTTTTCAGCACTGAGACGAAATGCCAGTTCATCCTCAACCAGGCCACCCCCAAGAGCAATAGCGGCTTCTTGAGCACCGTATTCGCCCATGCCCAGGCGAGCTTTCAAACTGTATTCTTGCTCTGCATCGCGGGTATTCATGACCACCGCGCCTGCCAGTGCATTACGGCCTTGCAGGGTCGATTGCGGGCCTCGAAGAACCTCCACCTGGCTGATATCCCAAGTAGAAAAGCCGCCTTGTTGCATCATTCTGTACGGCACAGGCGCGCCATCGATATACACACTGGCTAAACCGCCAGAACCGCCGCCGGTAACATTAAACGCATCAATGCCACGAATATTAAAGCCTGCACCGTCAGTTCCAGATACGTTGGGGGTACGAGCAAGGACATCATAGAAGGTATTGAGGTTCTCACGCTCTACCGTTTGCTCTGTTATTACGGCAACGCTGGTGGGGGTTTCTTGTAGACCGCGATCAATTTTTTGACCACTGACAATAATCTTTTCGATATCCTGAACATCGGCGTGAACGGTTAAGCTGTTTGCTGCACATAACGCCAAAGTAATAGCACTGGCTAAGGGAGCGAGAGCGGGAGAGGACTTCATAATAATTCCCTGTATGAAAAATGAAAATCGTTCGCATTATAGATCTGTTATGTAAGTGCAAACAATAATCATTTGTTCATTTTTTGCTAATAAAGCTGATTAAGCGCTAATTTTTTACTTTCAACTCAATAGATAAGGGATTAATTGTTATCTTTAGAGTGGTAGCACTATTGCAACACTCTCTTACTTCTCAACGCCGAGCACTGGCGAAAATAACTGCGCCGGAACGTTGCGCACACTAAATGACATACTCGTGGCAACCACCGAGGCAAGCACTAAGGCAATAGCGATAACGCCGGATAGCCCCAGCCAGCGAATAGCAGAGGTTTTGCGTCGCACTCGTAACCAGCCCATCACCACACCGGCACCGCTCACAAAGGTCATCAGCGCGCCAAAGAACGCCCAAATGAGCTTAGTGCCGAGGCCGGCAAAGTTACCAAAGTGCAATGGATCGGCGGTGTCTTTTAGGCGCGGTACTAAGGGCAGCTGCTCGCCTTTTTGAATACCTAATACGGCACCTGTTGCCGGGTGCAAATAGACCTTATTAGCGCGTAGACGCAGCAGTATATCGTCGTTGTAACCGCGAATTTGGATAGCCTGATGACTGTGTTGTGGGTAGCTGATATAGCGAATATCCAAGCTTGGGAAGGCCTGCTTTGCTGCCTGATAAGCGGCACTCAAAGTGAGCGGCGGGCGTGTACTCTTTTCATTTTGATTGGCCAATTGAGTCACTGCTGGCGGCGGTGCAACATAATGATCTATCTTCGCCGTTTGTAGGCCGTGTTCAACTAAATACCATAACCCCGTTAGTGCCATCACCAAGATAAACCAGTAGCTCCACAGGCCGAGGAGTTTATGCCAATCGGACCAGCTATTGCGCTTGCTAAGTGTGAGAGCAGCGGGGCGCTTCAAAAAGTGACGCCACCACTGACGGTATACGTAAAGGCTGGACACCAACAACACCACTAATAGTAAGCTTAAGCTGGTGATGATCAGCTTCCCCGTCCAGCCCATGGATAGGGTCATATGCCAGTTACGCAAGAATCGTGAGATACGCGCCCACGGCCCCTCTCCGAGTAATGCACCGGTGGTACCATCCACATACACGAAGCGAAAAGACCCTTGTATTTTTAACTGAACTTCAGTGGCGAGATAGTCTTGTTTATGGCGAGCTAGATACATCACCTGAGCACCGGGATAATGCGTATTCAAGGTGCGTTCAATGGCGGCAAAATCGGTGTCGCCACTGTCACTGATAGCGCGAAACTGACTATCACTCAGGTACTCAAGCTCGTGACTGAGCGTTGCCAAAGTACCCGATAAACAAGTCACAAAAAGCAGGGCGCCAACAAACAGCCCTGCCCATGAGTGCACATTAAACCACTGCCTAGCGCTCACTGGTATTCCTTAAAAACGATACTTGGCGCTCACATAAATGCGACGAGGCTCGCCAGGGAAGTGCCCTGTACGGGTAATAAAGCCGCTGGATGCATACTCTTTGTCGAAGAGGTTTTTAACCGAGAGCTGCCATTGCCAGTTTTGATACTGGGTTTGCCATGCCATATTGTAAATGGTGTAAGGCTTCACCGGCAATCCACCTAGGCTCATTTGCTCGTCGACATAGTCTAAACCTGCGGAAATTGATGAGTTAAGCTGTGGCAGTTCATAGCGAGTCCAGACTCCCAGCGTGTTTTGTGGCGCATTAGCAAACTTGTCGCTTTCGGGAATTTGGTTGCGAATGCTATCACTGGATTCGGTGATTCGTGTGTCGTTGTATGCATAGCTTGCGGTGATCACCCAACGCTCGGTAATATCTCCCACCACTTCCAGCTCAATCCCCTTACTTTGCACTTCTCCCAAGGCCACCAGATCATCGGTGCCATCATTGCCAATATCACCGAGCAAGCTGGGCTGTAAAATATTCTCGCGAACAATATCGTAGGTGGCGATGTTCACCGCGAGGCTGTCATCGAAAAGCTTAGTTCTTAGTCCTAACTCATTGATACGGCTGTGTTCTGGGTCAAACGGGCCACCAGCTGCAGGGTCTTGATTGCTCGCGCTTTGCGGTACAAATCCGGTACCGTGCAAGGCATAAGGGAAGAACATGTCATTGATGTTATAGCTGGTGCCGAGACGATAAGTTATATCGCTGTCCGAGAATTCGGTGTGATTGAGCTCATCACGGTCTTCAAAGTGATCGTAACGTAGCCCTGCAGTCACACTCCATTGGTCGGTTAAGTCGACTTGGTCTTGTGCATAGACCCCCCAACGCGTCAGCGTAGTCGCGCTCAAGCGAGAGGCAATGGCATCCATGTTATAGTCGGCGCGTGAAGTCAGGCCATACTCAGGGTTGTGTAGGTCGAGCCCGGGCACGGGGCCGCCTTTACTCTGTTGCCGTGCAGTACGGTAATCGCCAGCAAAGTCATGTTTATACCAATCACTACCAAGCAGTATTTGATGCTGCGTATCGCCAAGTTGCAACTCAGCAATAGCGTTGGCTGTTAGACTAAAACCTTCATTTTCGCGTATTTGATCACGAAATTCGCGATGGCTCCAGTCAGCCACGCCGTCGTTGTCAGTATCGACTAGGCCGCGAGGCTCATGGTAATTCTGTAGTTCCTCGTTGTCGAAGTAACGTGCGGTGATATCCATTCGCCAAGTATCATTTAGGTCATGTTTTATAATGGCTTGATAAACATGGGCCTCAACGTTTTGAAAATCAGTCGCTTCGTTGTGATTCCAACTAATATCGGTGATGAAGTTACCTTGTTCGTCTACAGGAACGCCACGCAAGCGTGCGCCACCTAGCTCTTGTTCTATATAGGTATACTGTAGCGTCAGCTCGGTATCGTGAGTAGCCAGCCAGGTATAGCCTAGATCGACAATGGTGTTGTCGGTGGTGGTGTTGGCGCGAAAAGGCTCTTCGCTATCGCGGTATAGACCAACGCGATAGGCATGAGCGTCGGAATCACTGATGGCGCCGGTGCTTTCAAACGCTCCGCTAAGATAATCATCATTACCTATCTCTAGTTCTACCGTAGTTTGCTCACTAAACTGCGGCTTTTTAGTCACGTAGTTAATAATGCCGCCTGGGTTACCACTGCCATACACTGCGCCAGCTGGTCCTTTGAGCACGGCGACTTGTTCAATATTAAATAGCTGGGGAACGGCAAAACCATTAAATGGGTCGCCCTTTACACCATCATAGAGAATTTCGTCTTGGCGAAAGCCGCGAAAGGTCACCCCTGAATAACTAAACGCATTAACGCCGGCGATATTGCTGTATAAATCGGTGATCTGCCGTGCAGCTTGATCGTTTATTAATGCTTGTGGCAGTACCTGAATCGACTGTGGAATTTTTTCCAAAGGCGTATTGGTGCGGGTACCGAAACTTGACTCTGTTGGCCGATAAAGAGAAAACGCGCGACCAATTACCTCAATTTTCTCTATGGTATCGTTATTCGCTTGATCTTGCTCGGTGTCCGTATTGGCAAGAGTAAGAGCCGGTAAAGAGCTAATTACAGCTAAGAAAATAGAACAGTAGCGCATAGTTATTGTAGTAAGTAAAACTGAAAACAGAACTTAAGTATAATGAAAATAATTATCACTTACAATGTGGTTGTATAAGGTTTATATAAAATTGAGCAATAGTTAGGAGCACTCTCGGTGCTTTATCTTTGCTCTGAAAGCGATAAAAATATCAATTTATTTAGATAGTTACTATGTGGTTGTGATAGAGAGAATCACCGTTGTTTGTTGATGAGGCAGGCACAACTTGTATAAATAAAGTAACACTTTATTGATCTTTTATTATCTTTACCGACGTAGTTGAGTTTGCTGTCTCACTCAAAAAAAAGGAAAGCAAACGTGAAAGACTATCTGAAATTAACGCTTATAGCAGGTTTGTTGGCGCTTACTACTGCTTGTAGCGATGATGATGACAACGATACTGCTGTCGTCGAACCGCCCGAAGCGCCCATTACTACAGTGGTTGATGTTGCCGCTGCGTCTGAGGATTTCGAAACCTTGACCGCTGCACTTCAGGCCACCGGGCTAGATGCCACTCTCAGCGATACCGACAGTCAATTTACAGTGTTCGCACCCACTGATGACGCTTTTGCCTTGCTTGGGCAAGAAACCATTGATGCCTTGCTTGAGGACCCTGATACCCTCTCGGCGATCCTCACTTATCATGTTTTGGACTCGCGGGTCAGCTCAAGTGCCGCAATTGATGCCGCAGGCTCAACCATTGCGACAGTCAATGGTGCAGCATTGGGCTTGTCTTTATCTGGTGACGAGTTATTGGTCAACACGGCCACCGTGACCACCACGGATATTAGCGCCAACAACGGCGTGATCCATGTGATTGATGCGGTATTGACGCCGCCACAATCGCAACCGCAGCAGCCAACGATGAATATTATTGAAACAGCGGTTGCCAGCGACGACTTCACCACCTTAGCGGCGGCCCTTGAAGCGACTAATTTGGTCGCAACCTTGAGTGACGAATCGCAGGAGTTCACTGTTTTTGCTCCGACTGATGCGGCTTTTGCGGCATTAGGGCAAGCCACTATCGACACGTTACTGGCCAACCCAGAAGTACTCAAAGAGATTTTGTTGCAGCATGTTGTCAGTGGCTCGGTAGACTCAATCACGGCATTTTCTTTGAATGGCCAACAAGCACAGACGGTATCAGGCAATCAGATAGATATAACCATTGATGGTGAAAACGACACGCTAAAATTTGGTGATGCCACAGTGACCATGACAGACATCCAAACTACTAACGGTATTATCCATGTGCTCGATACCGTTGTTGTTGGTGAAGTTCAAGTTCCGGCACCAGCACAATCTGTGGTCGATGTCGCCGTCGGTAATGGTAACTTCAGCACTTTGGTGGCGGCTTTGCAAACCACTGGGCTGGATACCACTTTAGCCGATTTAGAGCGTGAATTTACCGTTTTTGCCCCGACCGATGCGGCCTTTGAGCAGCTTGACCAAGCGACTGTCGATGCGCTATTTGCCGACGCTGAAGCGTTATCAGATCTATTACTTTATCACGTACTTCCTGATGCCACAGTGCAATCAGACGCCGCCATTGCTGTGGCTAACTCAGAGCAGCCGATGATTACGATGGCCAATGGCGATACAGCGACGTTATCGCTGCAAAATGACATGTTGTACATTGACAATGCGCAGGTAACCACCGCCAATGTGGCTGCTGACAACGGTGTTATTCATGTGATTGATAGCGTGCTGATGCCGCCTAGTGAGCAGTCAATCGTGGATGTTGCTGTAGCCGATGGTAATTTCACAACCCTAGTCAGTGCGTTGCAAGAGGCTGGGCTTGAGCAAACCTTGGCAGACTTAGAGCGTGAGTTTACGGTGTTTGCCCCCACCGATACGGCGTTTGATAAGCTTGACCAAGCGACCTTAGATGCGCTGTTAGCCGATCCTGAAGCGCTTACAAATGTACTTTTATATCATGTAGTTGCTGATGCTACGGTGAGCTCTGATGCGGCCATTGATATCGCTAATTCAGACAACCCAATGGTCACCATGGCCAACGGTGATATGAGCACTTTGTCACTGCAAGATGGAGCGCTGTATATCGACGAGTCGGTGGTGAGCTCGGCGGATGTGGCAAGTGACAATGGCGTCATCCACGTCATCGACACCGTTTTGATGCCCATGCAATAAGTACAACTCAGTGTAGACAGTCGGCCCGCTTATTTAAGCGGGCTTTTGTGCTTGCTGTGGTACAGAGTTAAAAGGTGTCTTTAAGCATAGCCATCATCTCGCTGACACTGAGCTGTGCAGTGCTATCAAAATCACTGAGTAAGGTGTCGGCTAATTCGCGCTTGTGCTGATGCAGGGCGAGAATCTTTTCTTCAATGGTGCTTTTGGCAATGAGTCGGTAGATGGTCACTGGTCGTGTTTGCCCCATACGGTGAACGCGATCAGAAGCCTGTTGCTCCACCGCAGGGTTCCACCAAGGGTCCATGTGAATAACATAGTCGGCCGCCGTGAGGTTCAAGCCTGAGCCACCGGCTTTAAGGCTAATTAAGAACACTTCCCCTTGGCCTTGCTGGAAGGCCTCAATGCGTGCTTTGCGCGCAGCGGCTGGGGTGCTGCCGTCTAGATATTGATAGGCGATGCCACGGCGCTTAATATGCGCTTCCAATAACCGCAAATGGCCGACAAATTGGCTAAAAATAAGTGCTTTATGATTATTCTCAAGTAGCTCCTGTAGTAGCTCATCAAGGGCTTCAAGTTTACTACTGGTTAAGGTGCTTTGTGGCATTGCCAATTGTGGGTGACAACTAGCCTGACGCAACTTAGTCAACTGCGCCAGCATTTGGATGCGTTGTTCGCCGGGGTTATCGAGCTGCTCTAGTTGTTGCAGTTCCTCAAGGGCCTGCTGGCGCAGCGCTTCATAAAAATGCTGTTCTTCGTCGCTCAATGGGACTAACTGGTTAATTTCAGTCTTTTGCGGCAGCTCCTGCAAAACTTGCGACTTTAAGCGGCGTAGCATAAAAGGTTTGATCAGTTCCTTAAGCGCCCGGCGTGCCTTTAAGGCCTTGGCCGGCTCCTGCTCGGCATTCTCAATGACGTGGGTAAAGCGGCGACTAAAGCGTTTTAAGTTGCCCAGCAAACCAGGGTTAATAAAGCGAAACAAACTCCACAGTTCGGTGAGGTTGTTCTCAATGGGGGTGCCTGTGGTGATCAGTTTAAATTCGCCTTTTAGGGCGTACGCAGCGCGAGTGCGTTTGGCCAGCGGGTTTTTTAACGCCTGAGCTTCGTCGGCAATAATGCTATGCCAGCGGATAGGCTCAAGTAACTCAATATGACGCTGTAGTTGCTGGTAGCTGATCACTAAACCATCGCCGGCGCCAAGCGCCTGAATTTTTTGTGCTCTTGTCTGGTGATCTTTTAGTTCTGAGAATTGTGTTAGCGTTAAAGTCGGGGCGAAGTGCTGCGCCTCTTGCTGCCAATTAAAGCACACCGAGGTAGGGGCAATGATCAGCGCTGGGCCACCCCCGGCGCGGGCAACTAATACCGCCAAAGCCTGCACTGTTTTACCCAAGCCCATATCGTCGGCTAAACATCCTCCCGCACCCCAGTGGGCGAGGCGCATGGCCCAGTCAAAACCTTGCAATTGATAATCGCGTAAATGTGCTTGAAAGGTGCTGGGGAGTGGCGGCTGTAACGTATTGGCTTCACGCATGCGGCGATCTAATTGCTCCCAGCCAGGCACAGTTTGCATGCGCATACCTGTGGTATGGTCGCGAATTAAGCGGCTGGTTAGCGGGTGATATAAGCCCTGATCGGCAGCCCCGCTGAGCACTTCGAGCTGCTGTTTGAGCTGCTCGCTGAGCGCCACAATACGATTATCTTCCAAGGTAATAAAGCGTCCCCCACTGGTAGCAAAAGCGGTGATCAAAGCTTGCCACTCCAGCACCTTGCCATCGTCCAATGTGGCGCTGCCGGTAATATCAAACCACTCATTTTTTTGGCTGATACTGAGTTGTAAATGCTCACTTTTTAGTGGCTGCGTCAAGGTAATAGCTTTTCCTCGCGGCCAGCGCAGCTTGAGCGGTAAATCAGGGTGCTGGTTGGCTAACGCCAATTGCAATTGCTCTAAAGTGACCAGCGCAGGTTGCCAATCGGGTTGTGACAAGCTGGTGTCGCTCATGGCCTGAAAATCACTGCAATGCTCATCGAGTTGCTCGAGCAAACGTTGTTCGTAGGCGAGATCGCGCTGTAGAGCAATACGCTTGCCGTCAATATGAGCACTGACATTGCGGCTGCCCACTCCCGGCTTCATGGTCGGGCCATGCTCGCCAAAAGGCATCACTACGCAGTCGAACTTTAACCCCGACGCCAAAGGGGTAATATTGATCACTAATTCAGCAGCGGGTTCTGTTTGTATGAGTGCTTCGCCGATGCCATCGATGTCTGACTCGATGTTTATCAATGGCGCAATGGCGCGGATGCTTTGCAGTGCTTTTGCTTTCGCGTGACTGGGTATGGTGAGCCCCGCCTCGCCAACGATATTAACCACTTGCAGATGCTGTTGCTGAAAAATGGTGAACTCACACACCCCAGGGCGAGGCATACGTACCGAGGTAAGTGGCGGCTCTGCCTGATAAATCTGGGTGGGCAACTGGGCGATACTGAGGCTAAGCTCCTCGCCATGGGTGACGATGCGGAGGCTAGGCTCGCGCTGCACCAGCTCCAAAGCATGGCCTTGCTCATCAACAATATTGTCGGCGCCGACGGCACAGGGTAGGGCGCTGGCAAGGGGTAAATGGTATTCTTTGCTGCGGTAGAAGTCATGGCCGGTGCGCACGTCGATTTGGGCGCAGATAGCCTGGTCTTGGTGGCTCAGGTTAAAGCTCTGAGGCTCTTTATGCAGGCGCTGTAACGACACGGCTTTGCCTTTACTCCAACCATGTTTACTGCGTTTTTGTTGTTTTGGTTTGAGCGTTGCGGCAAAACGCTCAGAGGTTAATTGCCATACTAACCGTGTGTCTTCATCGCGTGTGTTGTCAGCGTGAGTATCGAGTGCAAGCAGCTGTTCAAGGGCGATATCCCAGCTTTCTTGGCTTCGGAGTAAATGCGCAATGTTGATGGGAACGTCGGTAGATAAGCCGTCAAACTGCTGCAAAAAAGCGCCAAACAGCTGGCATTGGCTATGTTCGAAGAAACGTTGAGCAGGGTCTTTGAGCGCTAATAACCACGGCTCCGGTGATTGCGAGCTCCAGCGGTACGCTGCCAGCGCAAACACCACATAAAGCTGATAATTCAACTCCCCTTTGCGACAGAACCCCAAGTAATCGGCGCGAAATCGGTAACTATCACGGCCTTTGAGATGATGCATAAAGCGCCTTAAAACCAACTCGATAGTCAGTGCAAATTCGCTGCGTTGCTTGTCTTGTTGTTGGTGATCCAGTTGCTGCTCTAGGGTCTGCAAGGGGCTGCGGTCTTGGCCACTGCCTAGAGTGAGCAAGGTGAGCTGGTAAAAAAGGCCGTAGATCCCTTCCAGGTATTGCTTTTTTCGCCGTTGATATCGACTTTTGGCCTGTAGTGCCTGTTCAAATAACTGCTTCGCTGCTGCGAATTGTTGTTGTAAAAAAGCAGCACTGCCTTGCAGTAATAAACTATATAACTCGGTATCTTGCGGATTAATATGGGCCGCGAGTTGAGTGATATCGCCACGCCATAGATATTGCTCCGCCTTTAAATTGTGTAGCCAGGTGTTGTCCGGCACTGCGACACAAGCTTGATGTAAGTACTGCACTAGTACTGCCGTGCTTTGGCCTTGTTGCCGATGTGCTGCCAGTAGGGTGGCGAAGGCTTGATACTGTAAACGTGCATCCAGGGTCTTGAACTCATCAAGGTTAAAGGGGTAGAACACCAAGCCGCACAGCGCCGGGCTTTGTTGCCAATCAAGTTGTAGCGGGTTTTTAGGCAGTGCCAACAGCTCCATCACCCGCTTGTGTTCACCAAGGAAATACATATCGCGAATAAGGCGACGCTGATCGGCGGTTTGCTCTTGCCACTGGTAACTACTCAACACCGGAACCACGGTCTCGGCAGCGGTTAACGTTGCCAAGTAATGATTTTTAGCTATGGCGCTGCGCACCAGTGAATTGGCGACTAAACGGTTAATGACCACGCCGTGGCGACTTTGCTGCACCAGTTCTAAGGCTTTTAACTCGGTAATGGCATGTTTCAAGGTTTTGTCGCTGAAGTGCGCGATTGCGGCCATGTCCGGATGCTGCACAATGCGTGTTAGGGCATGCAACTCAATCGGTTTATAAATGGCGGCTAACACTCGGGCAAGGTGTTGTTGCTCTTGGCTAAGCTCATTAAAGCGGTGCAATAGCTCAGCAATGGTGTCGTTCAATTCAGCGGTTAGGGCGATAAAATGCATGGTTATGGCAGTGCAATGGTGATTGCGACACGCTAGCAAAGCCAAGGTTTTTGCACAAGTGGGTTGTTTTTGCCTGTAACCCCCCAAGGTCTATAAGGTCAGTTTAATTAAAAGGAGAGTGTATGAGCGAGAAAATAGTGTTGATCACTGGCGCTTCAAGCGGCATTGGTGAAGCCACGGCACGCAAACTCGTGGCTGAGGGGCATAAGGTGGCATTGACCGCGCGCAGTGAGGATAAGCTTACTCAGTTGGTACAAGAGCTTGGCGAAGACTTTGCCGTAGCGTTTGCCTGTGATGCCACCGATTATGATGCACTTAAAGATGTTGTTGAACGCACGGTGATGCATTATGGGCGCTTGGATGTGGCTTTTGCTAATGCCGGTACTGGAGTGAGTAAAGCGGGCACAGAAAAGGGCGACCCACAGCAATGGCAGAAGATGATAGACATTAATATTAATGCCTTGCTATACACCGCTCATGCCAGCTTGCCACATTTGCGGAAAACCCAAGGGCAATTCATTCTTACTAGCTCGGTTGCTGGGCGCATGCCATTGAAGGGGTCTATTTATGGCGCGAGTAAGTGGTTTGCCTATGGCTTTGGGCAAAACCTGGCACTAGAGATGGCCCAGTGGCAGGGGCGTTGCACCACTATCACCCCAGGCATGGTGGACACGCCATTTTTCGACGAACCGAAACCGGATAAGCTTGCCGCTGACGATATTGCCGACGCGGTTTACTATGCTATCAGCGCTGATGCTAGGGCGAATGTGCGTGAAGTGCATGTCATGCCGACACAGATGGACAGCTAGCAAGATTGATAAGTAAGGGCCGCTTGGCGGCCCTATCACCTTAGCGTGCCAGTTCGAGAATGGACTGGGCAACCTGAGGGGTAATATCACCGTGTTCGCCGAGTTCATGCAAATCATTGCGACGCAGGTTCTCAGCTGCTTCGCTAGCCGCTTGGCTATCTAATCCGTAATCACTGAGGCGGGTTTTCACCCCCATCTGCTCGCAGAAATCTTGAACCGCTTTGATGGTGGCATCGATTAGTGCCTCTTCATCGGCATTCTCTAAAGCGAAGACACGCCGTCCTAGCTGCATGATTTTCTCACGCTTTTGCTCTTTTTTCACAAACATTAGCGCCGGTAGCACAATGGCCAGAGTTTGCGCGTGGTCGAGGTTATAAAGCGCTGTCAGCTCATGGCCTATCATGTGCGTGGCCCAATCTTGCGGCACGCCTTTACCAATCAAGCCATTAAGTGCCATGGTCGCTGACCACATGATATTCGCTCTTACAGCGTAATCATGCGGTGTACTTAGCGCTTGCGGGCCCTGCTCAATAAGAGTCGACAAAATGCCTTCGGCAAAACGGTCTTGCAGCGGCGCGTTCACCGGGTAGGTTAAGTACTGTTCAATCACATGGACAAAGGCATCAACCACACCATTAGCCACTTGCCGAGTGGGCAGCGAATAGGTGTAAGTTGGGTCTAACACCGCAAATTGGGGTTGCACTAACGGCGAGCCAAATGCGCGCTTTTGCTGTGTGGCCTTTTTGGTAACCACCGAATTACCGTTACTTTCCGACCCCGTGGCCGGCAGCGTAAGCACGGCGCCAATAGGCAGCGCGCTTGTTACCTCAGCCCCTTCAACGAGAATATCCCAACCATCGCCAGGATAGTGCGCTGCTGCGGCAATATATTTCGCTCCATCGATCACGCTGCCACCGCCAACGGCAAGAATAAAGTTGATATCTTGTTCTTTGACCACTTGCAGAGCCTCACTGAGAGTTTCATAGGTGGGGTTAGGCTCCACTCCGGCGAACTCAACAAATTCGAACCCGGCAAGGGCGGCGACGACATCGTCATAAACGCCGTTTTTCTTAATTGAACCGCCACCGTATAGCAATAAGATCTTGTCATTGCTATTAAGGCGCTCGGCGATAAGCTTGCTTTGGCCTTCGCCAAAGAGGATCTCTGTGGTGTTTTTAAATTCAAAGTTTAACATGGTGTTACTACCCTACTGGCTACGTTGACGCAATGCGGAAATAAGTGCATCGGCAAGTTTGTTATCGGAAAAAGGGTTTTGCGCGGTGATCAGCTCTCTATCAACCACTACATTAGGTTGCCATTTGTCGGCAAAGCTCATATCGCCACCGGCTTGGGCCATGGCTTTGGCTGGATAATAACGTAGCTTTTTACCTGCCAACGAGGCTTCAAAGTTGGCTTCCTCGGGGTTTGAGAAAATAGTCATACGGTAACCATCATAGAGCCAGTCTGTGGCTGACGCGTTTTGCCCGGAGGCAATCTTTTGCTCGTAAGCGCTGGGGTTTTGCTGTGCTGATAACAGCGCGATAGGCCCGTGGCAAATAGCCGCCGTAGGTTTCTGCTGACGATGAAAGTGCGCCAAAATGGTGCCTACTTCTGGGTTATTGGCCAAATCTATCAAAGGTGCGTGGCCACCAGGAATGAATACGCCGCTGTACTGGTCCAGGCCGTTGTCGATCACTTGCGTGAGGCTCAAGGTGTCGTTAATACCATCTAAGTTCGCCACGACCTTTTCAATACGTGCCATTTCTTGTTCATTACCCCCAAAGTACATGGCTTTGACCGAGTTCTCGTCTACTTGTGGGGCGTTCCCTTTCGGTGTTGCAAGCACTAACTCATAGCCCGCTTTTTGTAACTTATCAGCGGGTACGCCAAATTCATTGAGGTAATACCCTGTTTCATAGGTACTGCCATCGGCGAGGGTCATTTGCGTTTCACTAGAGAGCAGCACCAGCACTTGCTCTGCATTACTATTGGCGCTAACGGTCGCCGTGGTTAGTAAGGTCGCCATAGTGGCGATTAGGGTGGTAATTGATTTGATACGCATACTTGCTCCAATCAAGTTTAGGATGAGACAAGTATAGCGGAGGGCTATAATAAGCAGAATTCAGTTTAATTTGGGTTAGGTATAAAATATCTGATATCAGTTTATGTCTTACTTTGTGCAATTACGAACCTTCGTTGAAGTCTATCGCTGTTTGAATATCTCTCGAGCGGCGAAAAATCTGGGGCTGTCACAGCCGGCGGCGACAGCGCATATTCAAACAGTGGAGTCGGCCGTGGGAAAATCGCTCTTTACGCGCCGTCATCGTGGGGTTGAGCCGACCAACATAGCGCATGAGTTGGCGGCCCAGTTGGGCAGCCATTTCGATGCCATAGAACAAAAAATGGCGTCAACGCGCAGTCGCTCTACCGATGTGCAAGGAACCATTACCCTCGCCGGGCCCGCCGAATACATTAGTTACGTGGCCTCCGCGCAGCTAGCAAATCTATTGCAGGGGGGCAATGTGACGGTCACCATCTTGCCCGGTAACCGCGAGCAAATTTATTCGGCATTGGACAGCGGCAATGCCGATTTAGCGATCACCGCCTCATTACCCGATAGCAAGGTCTATGACTATCAGGTGCTTGATAGTGAGAGGCTGATGCTGGTTGCACACCGCTTGCTTGCCGATGCGCTTGCCCAAGCACCAATCGATGCCAGCGTTTTAAACACCTTGCCAGTGGTGAGCTACGACGCTCAGCTACCGCTTATTCGAGAATATTTTGATATGATTTTCAAAGCTCATTGTCGCTCGCCAATCGTGGCGACCTGCCCTGATATTCGTGCTCTGGCGGGGATTGTGCGCACCGGCGTGGGTTATTCGGTGTTGCCGGACTACTTGTGTCATGACGATATTCGCAGCGGACGTTTGGTACAGTTGGGCCCCGAAGGACCGGAAAACAATATTTATCTGGCCTGGCGCAAAGGCGCGTTGGCACACCCTAGAGTTAACTATGCGCGAGATATTATGATGGCGTTTTCCAACATTAATCGCTACGCATTTCATCGCGAATAAGTGTATTGGCTCTTTTGTTTTGCCTGCACTAACACCACAATAGAGTTTTACAGTGCCCATGGGAGGGAATGATGTCGGTAGAAAAAACCCGCTTAGCCATTTGTAATCTGACCAAAGAGCAGTACCCACAGATTAAAACACTAATGGACGAAGCTTACCCCGATTTAGGTGGTGCTTGGCCTAGCCACACGATTTTCCGTTTGATTGACCAGTTTCCTGAAGGGCAAATTGGCATTGTTGATGATGAGCAGTTAGTAGGCATCGCCCTCAGTGTGCAGGTTGACTATGCGCGCTTCTCTAACCCTCATACTTATGATGATATCGTCGATGGCCATGACCGAGTGTTTAGCGACCCTAATGGCGATGCTTTGTACGGCTTAGATGTGGCGATTGCCGCGAGTCACCGAGGCATGCGTTTAGGAAGACGTTTGTATGATGCGCGTAAAGAGCTATGCCGGCAGTATAACTTAAGGGCTATTTTAGCCGGAGGTCGTATACCGCTCTATCACAACTACCGCGCCCAGATGTCGCCTATGGAATACATCGAAAAAGTGGATAGGAAAGAGGTGTATGACCCAATCCTCAGCTTTCAGCTTGCCAACGACTTTCAGGTCAAGCGGCTGTTAAAAAAGTACCTGCCAGAGGATGAAGAGTCGGTGGGTTATGCCACCTTATTGGAGTGGAATAATATTCTCTTTGAGCCTACGGATACAGTTATTGAAAGCACCAAGTCGATTGTTCGTGTGGGTGCGGTGCAATGGCAGATGCGCAGTGTTGAAAGCGTCGATGAGCTGCTTAAGCAAGTGGAGTATTTTGTCGATACCGTTTCCGACTACCAAAGCGATTTCATCCTCTTCCCTGAGTTTTTCAATATGCCGTTGATGGGCATACAAGAACATCGCAGCCAGACCGAGGCGATTCGCTTTTTAGCTGAGTATACCAGCACGCTCGTTGAGGCGATGTCGCGTATGGCGGTGGAGTACAACGCCAATATTATCACCGGCTCAATGCCGGTTGCTGAGAATGACACTATTTATAATGTCAGTTACCTGTGCCATCGCAGTGGTAAAGTGGATGAACAACGCAAAATCCATATTACACCTCATGAGGCCAATGACTGGGTGATCCAAGGTGGTGATAAAATAGCGGTATTTGACACTGATGCCGGACGAGTAGGAATTCAGATTTGCTACGACGTAGAGTTTCCCGAACTGGCGCGTATTCTTGCCGAGCAGGGATTGGATATTCTCTTTGTACCTTTTTGGACTGATACCAAAAACAGCTACTTACGCGTGCGCCATTGTGCCCAAGCGCGCGCCATTGAAAATGAATGCTATGTAGTCATCGCAGGCAGTGTGGGTAATTTACCGGAAGTGGAAAGCTTAGACGTGCAGTACTCGCAAGCTGCGGTATTAACGCCATCGGATTTTTCTTTTCCTCATGATGCTTGCTTGAACGAAGCCACGCCTAACACTGAGATGTTGTTGTTCTCTGATCTTGATATGGATAAGTTGAAAATTCTCCACAGTGAAGGCACAGTGCGCAATCTTAAAGATCGTCGCGATGATCTGTACCAAGTAAAGTTAGTTAAAGGAGCCTCTTAATGGCGTGGTTGTATTTGATTTGCGCAGGGTTATTTGAAATTGGTTGGCCAGTGGGGTTAAAACTGGCTCAGGAGCCACAAACGCGCTGGTTAGGGATAGCCATGGCAATTGTATTTATGGGTGTTAGTGGCTTTTTACTTTGGCTGGCGCAAAAGACCATTCCCATTGGCACAGCCTATGCGGTTTGGACAGGCATAGGCGCCGCAGGCACCTTCTTGGTTGGGGTGTTTTTCTACGGCGATAGCTCATCATTAATGCGTTATTTCGGCGTGTTATTGATTATCGCTGGAGTGATTACCTTAAAGGTGGCGAACTAAGGGCATTCTAGCCCTTTAATGTATAAAAAGTTTGTCCAGCAAAGTCTTTGTATTTGACGAAGCTTCCCCCAGGATGGCTGGACCCTCTAGTTCGCCATCCGTATATCCCCGTCTTACAAGGATCGGTAAAGGTATTATTTATAGTCATTAAAGCCGCTTTTTCAGCGTTATCGATAAAAATACGATATATATCTTGCTTTGGGTGACTGTAATTGTTTGCTATCGAGTATATGGTCGCAAGGTTGGTTTTTATATCAATATATAGAGATGGATATTTTTCAAAGCCATGAAATTGGTTTTTGGCTTTAACTACATCAGAGTAAGAATAATTACTTTCTCCTGCGCGTAGCTTGATCCCGAATATAGATGGGTTCTTATGTTCCTTTCTATTCCTAATGGTGCATCCCATCCAAAGCATGCTTTTAAAAACATCGCTGCTATTGTAAAGGTTTCCTTTACTAGGGTTGAGGCTCTCGACCAAAAAGAGCCTGACTAGTAGACCTTTATCGTTATTTTCTGGCGGTAAGACGTAAACTTTTTGCTGGACAATGTTGACAGTTAGGACGGCTTGTTCGATACCTCTATACCATACTTTCAATTTAGCAGCCTGCGTTGCTTGGCTACATTTTATATCTATAACCCAGATCCCTTTAGGCCCATCAAAAGGTGCACTTTTAACAATAGCCTTTAGGTTTGTGTTGTTCGATTCCAACTTTATTTCACCAGAAAGCCTTGCTTTCAGCCCTACTAAATGTAGCCGCCTAGAGCCATTTTCAGGTATAGATACTGAGGTAATAGGCTTGCTATGATTTGATGTACTTGAAAAGTGTGCCATAAGCTAATTCCCTTTTATAATTTCCTTTATTATTCGTAAGTGATAGTTATCAAATCTCCGTCTACTACACACTTATAAATTTTATCATTCATCCAGTCTTGACTTACCAAATAAGTGCTTGTGCCCACTTCTTCTTGAGTGGCGACAACATCCCTATCAACGTGCAGCAACTCTCCACTACTAGGTAGCTGCATTGACATCCAACCGTACTCTTCTGGTGTTCCTAGGTGTAAGACCCAAAGTAGCCTTGCTTCCTTCCAAAACATATAAGAGTGCTCACTGCCCTCGGGGTAGTGAGCAACATAAAAATGGTGCTGCCCCGTTAATTCAGGTCTTCTTTGCTCAATTACCTTTAATAAGGTGGATTTAAAGTATTTAAAACCTGGATTATCTTTGATCGAGACCAAGCCGCTGTGCTGGCTTTTAGGCTCTGCTTGCAGGTTTAATGCGAAGGTAAAGATAAAGAAAAGAAAAGTGTAAACCACTTTTTTCATTGGTGACATAATGTGTTCCCTTTACATGTCCAGCTGTAAACATACAATAAAACCTAGACAAAGTTAAGAAAAAGTAACTTATTTTATAAGAGCTGGCTGTTACCCCCACATCACTGCAATAGCTGCTATAGCAATCAGCAGCAGGCCTAGGCTATCACGGCGTTTTACTGGCTGTTTGAGCCATAGATAGGAGATTAGCATGGTGAAAAATACCTCCACTTGGCCCAAGGTTTTTACATAGGCGACGTGCTCTAAACTCATCGCACTAAACCAGCCAATAGAGCCAATGCAGCTGGTTAAGCTGATCCAAGCCGTTAGTCGCCGATATCGCCATAAGCTTAATAATGCGGGCCGATCTTTATAGCCAAGATAGGCCAGTAAAATGAGGGTTTGCAGGGTAATTACAAACAATAAAACCCAAGCAGCACTATGCGGAAAGGTCAGTCCTGAACTGAGGCTCGCTTGGCGCACCCATAAAGAGGTGAGGGCGAAGCTACTGCCACAGGCAAGCCCAAGCAATACCGTTGGCCCATTGAGAGCGCGTAAGCTTGGGCCCGACAACAGCATGACCGCAATAGCACCGAGAATAACCCCAAACCAGCCCAATAACGAGAGCGTTGAGCCAAAAAATAACATACCTAAAATAGCCGCGACCAAGGCTTCGCTCTTTGCCAGCCCTGCGCCCACAGCGTAGTTGTTCATTTTGAATAACCGTACCATCAAGGCGGTGGCGAGTATTTGCATCAGCGCTGCGCCAACGACGTAGTAGAGTAAGGTCGGTGATGGGGTGATCAGTTGGGTTGGTTGGACTTGGTAAAGCACAACAAGATAAACACCAGCGAGTGGGCCGGCAACGATAAATCGTGCAAGGGTGACCGCAAGGCTGGAGGTATGACAGCTCAGCTGGCTCTGCAGAGCGTTGCGCCAGCTTTGCGAAAAGGCCGCTAACAATGTCAACAACACCCAAGCCATGAATTCAACCAACAAGAAAAACTTTAAGTTATCATGGTGTTGTAGCGTTGGCGAATGAGGAAATTAGATACTCATTATTAACCAAGGTAATAACTACCTTAAGGTGTTTGTAGGCGTAGGTAGGATAAACCCAATACCAAGCCAAGCCTGATATTGGGTGCATATCATCGTGCGCTTAAAACCCGGCTACCGGGCCTTTAACAAACTTCTGGGTGGGGGTGAATTTCAGCATCCGAGTGTGGTCACTTAACTCGACATCCACCAACTTGAATGGCCCCGTAGCCGCTGTGGCAACATCGAAAGGCAGGGTAAAGGTATCAACACCTTTTATCTCTTTCGCGACCTCGACAGTAGCCAGCTTGGTGGCCTTACCTGCTACCATCCCCTGCAGCGTAGCGCGAATAGCGTAACGGCCTTCATCACTCACATTCACCGGTACGCTGGCTTGGAAACGGTTATTACCGAGCGCACTGACTTTTGCGGTTTTCATGGTAATAGTGTCTTTACTATACACAAAAGGCAGTTTTATGGTGCGTTTAACCTGTTGGCCGTTAATGTTTACTGTGGTGTCGGCTTCTATTTCATAAAATCCTTGCGCCGCTCCTACATGCTGTAACGGCTGGCTGAAAATCACTTTACCATTGGCGTAACGAGCAGATAGTTGTTCATTCACTGGGCTGTGAACGCGCAGCGAAACATTGTTGGCAGCCTTGCTAGCGTTGCCCTGCTGCGCTATTGATAAATCCATCGCCAGGGAGCGCTGTTGTTCATCGACGCTGAAATCGGCGTGGGCTTTCAGTGCATAGGGGGAGTCTTTCTCTACTACATGCACTAAGTATTGGTCATCGTCACCCAGTGGCTGAGTACTTTGTAGCATCGGTTTGCCCTGCGCACTGACATTTTTGAGTTGAATGGCAACACTGCCATCTTTAAAGCCCGCTTGTTGCATTTGTTGCTGTGCAGCTATGCTTTTTAGGGCCAATGTGGCGTTAGTTTTTGCATCTCGCAGTTGCAGTTTATCCATTTGCAACTGCTGCGGTTTAATCACTGTGCCGCTGTCAAAACGCGCTTTTGGCGCAACGCGGATGAGGTGGTCGGCTTGGGTGACGTGCACAGCCACACCTTGTTTAAGCTCTCGACCACTGACCGTTTGCCAGTATTCATGGCTGCTTTTTGTTAACTGTTGCAAGCTGGTGTTGTCGCCTTGATATACATTAGGCCACTGATATATGGTTTGTTCATTGGCCATTGCGGCGCTGGTCATCATGGCCAGAGCACTCAGGGTTAGTGTGTATTTCATGTCTAGCTCCTATATTCTGTTTTTCAGCATATCGCCCAAGCCAAAGCAGTCGCGACGACTTTGCTGGTGGCTTAGTGGCTCACTGCCACGAGTGCGTGATTTATCGGTAAACCATACCGAGCCTGCTAGAGCTTGAGAACTGCACTCTAAAAAACCATCGGAACAGTCATCTAACCAGTTTTGCGTGACCTCTAGGCCAACCTGATTTTGATAACCACCGCAATAACTATCCGAATCCCACACCGCAGATTCAACGTCGCTGCCGATCACGGTTTCAAAACGTGAGGGGAGGGTTGGGCGATTCGGCGTACCTTTTAACCACTCGGCATTATAAGCAGCCATCCAAGATACTTGCTGTTGTTTTACTGCGTCATTGCCGTAGCCGAGGATCCAACCTAACCCTTGTTCAAAGGTGTTACCGGCAATCACCGCATCAGCCAAAGGGGTGCCGCCACTGGAAGGGGCCAAGGCGATGGTGTGATTGACTTTATTGATGATACTTGGGTAACGGCTATCCCACGTGGGGTTGGAGAGGATCCAACGCACGACATTGCCGCCGTTTGAATGAGTGATCAGCGTTAAGTCAGTAATATTTTTGTTGGCAATAAAGCTGTTTAATGAGTCGGCTAGGCAACCTGCGGCGCCTTCGGCCCACATAAACTGCTCAAAGTCACAATTAATCACCGTAAAGTTATTGGGGTTGGCAATGCCTTGACGAACCTTATCAACAAAACCACTGGTCCAGTAGTCGTTGTAGGCATCGCTTTGCTGGCCTGTACCGTGAATGAAGGCAACGCCCTCAGTTGCAAAAACGCCTTGGCTCATTCCGAGCGTAAGCGCGAGAGAGATTAGTTTTATTTTCATGTGTGTTCCTGTTGATTGTTATTTCCATCAGGGTAGAGGTGTGACCTCCGATCAGAAAATAGACTAAAGAGGTACAATTGCAAGCTGAAATTTACAATTATTTAACCTTGGTGTCTGTTTTAGGGGCTAAAATAGGAGCTGTGATGCGTAAAAAACAATAACCTAGCACCGGGCTTATCATTGGATTAGGGTAGTACCAAGCCTGTGGCCTTTAAAAAGGAACGATTATGAGTGTATTAGTTGTGTGTGCGTTGATCGCCTGTGTGTTACCTATACTTGCCAAAGCGCCGCTCGCTTGGGCGCAGAACCAGCAAGGGGGGTACGATAATCGCCACCCTAGGGCGCAACAACAAGCGCTTACCGGCTTTGGCGCAAGAGCATTAGCAGCGCACCAAAATAGCTTCGAGTCCCTGATTATTTTTGCTGTGGCATTAGCTGTGGTGATTGGCGCCAATAAACAAGCCGCAGTTATGGATACCTTAGCTATCAGCTATATTGTTGCGCGGGTGTTGTACTGTCTTTGCTATTGGTTTGATTTACATTTGCTGCGCTCATTAATTTGGGCGGTTTCTTATGCCTGTCCCATTGCTATGATCGCACTAAGTATTTAGCACTTTTCTGGTGTTAACGAAAAACACAAAGCAAGCACCTAATTTAAGGGGCTTGCTTTGTGTTTTTGTTGGTCGCGAATTAGTGCGAAGTGACGTTAATGCGCTCGGTTAAATCAGGCAATTGCACGTCGTTGCTGAGTTTGAAATCAAGTTGCACTAGGTGCTCATGCTCAGGATCCGAATAAGGCTGGTATTGCCATTGTTCAAGCGCGCGCACCGCCTCTTTGTCAAACACTTGGGCCGGCTGTGATTTCACCACCGTAACATTGTTCACCGAACCATCTTGCGCAATTTGGAATCGCAAAACCACAGAACCGGAAATGTTTTGTTCCGCAGCCTCAATTGGGTATTTTGGTTCTATGCGTATCATTGCTTGCGGTTGGTCGGTTTTGTCTTGATTGTGCCCTTCACCTGCTTGTGTTGTGGCAATCAGCGTTAGGCTCGCGAGTGCGAGTAAAATACTCAGCACTTTAGCGACGATATGACCCCGATTCGCCGATTGCATATTATGTAAGCGTTGTAACATCATGTTTTTATCTCCGTAGTATGAATAAGCCAAGCTGTGCAGTTGCGAACGACTCGCACACTCGACCATGGATTTGCCATACAGCAAGCGCTGTGTGGCCGATTTGTTTGCCAATACCAGTTCATCGCAGGCCAGCTCTTGGGTGCGTCTTAAGCTGAAGTATCCTAGCCATGTTAGTGGGTTGAACCACATTAAAATCACACAACCTAACGCAGCGGCATTAATGATGTTGTCATGGCGTCTTAGGTGCACATGCTCATGTTCAATCATCAAAGCCAAGGTGTCGGGGTTATGCTGTGTTACCAAATAGCTAGGTAGCACAATACGTGGCCTTATAAAGCCGATAAGCATGGGGGAGCTTATTTTTGTGCTCTCGTAAATAGGCAGTGATGCATTACTTACGTTGGCAGTGCTGGTCAGTTTAGCGCCTATGCGGCGTTGAAACTGTGCATGCTGCAAGAAAACTCCTAGCAATAACACTGTGACCACTAACCAATAAGCGATTTCCCAATTCATGCTAACCTGCGTACTCGCTTGCTGCAGAGGCGTCACGATGTAACTGTTTAGCACTGTCGGTGATGCCACTGATTGGCTGAGCTCAACATGGTGCGCTATGAGCGCTGCAGGAACCACAAGCCACAGGCCATATATAAAACGGGCGGTCAATGATTTAAGGGCATAGCGCTCGACAATAACAAGTGTTATTAACAACGCAGAGAGCCAAGCTTGTTGGGCGATGATCCAGGCAAACATATTACTTTCCTTGTTGGTCTTCCCACTCTTTTATAACGGCTTTGAGTTCGTTGATATCTTGCTGTGACAGTTGCTCTGTTTTCGCAAAACCGCTGACTAATGGCGCAATACGGCCACTGAAAAATCGTTGTATTAAGCTCTTACTTTGCTTGAGGGTATATTCTTCGCGGCCAATTGTGGGTGTGTAACTGTATAAACGGCCCTGTTTTTCAAAGCTGACCGCCTGTTTTTTTACTAGTCGGCCTAACAGCGTTTTTATGGTTTTTTCATGCCACTGGGTGTCGTCGCTCAGGCGTGCAACCACCTCGCTGGCTTTCGCTGGGTGGCCTTGCCAAAGGGCTTCCATAACGGCAAATTCGGCTTTCGACAACTCGATCATAGTATTGCTCACAAATGTAATTCTTAAACTAAAGATTACACTTGTAGTCAATGTCGTCAAGTTATTTTTGTAATCCGTACACCTGCTCCGGTGTCAGTGCTTGAAAATGGTGTTCGTTGATCCGCTCGGGTTGCAGTACATAGTCTCCTATACGCACACGCATAAGGTCGGTCACCCGATAGCCGCAGTGCTTCGCCATTTTACGGATTTGCCGATTAAGCCCTTGGGTCAGGATGATTTTAAAGCGAGTTGTTGAAAGAGGTTCGCAAACACAGGGACGCGTCGTGTGTTCGCCCAGAGTAATGCCACTGCGCATTTGCACAAAAAACTCGGGGTTTAATGGTTTATCAACTTCAACCCAATACTCTTTTTGATGCGCAAAGTCGGGGTGTGAGAGGCGTTGGCACAGCGCACCGTCATTGGTCAATATCAGTAATCCGCGTGAGTCTTTATCAAGGCGACCAACCGGGTAAACACGGGGTCCAGCTGGGAGGTGATGAATAAGACTATGAGGGTTGTGTGATTGCAGCTTGCAATCAATGCCCACCGGTTTGTGATAAGCAAAATAACGTTTCGGCGCCAGTCCCAGCACTTCCTCGCCATCCACGGTGATATGGTCATGGAGACTGACATGGGTAATGTGTTGCGCCAAGGCACCGTTGACTCTCACTCGCTCGGCGGTAATCAGTCTTGAGGCTTGTCGGCGTGAGCAAACGCCAGCATGAGATAAAAACTTAGCGACACGAATAGGCGGTGACATGATTATTACTGTAACTAACGGACAAGGCCATCATAGCATGCTTTAATCGCCATGGCCTTTGCTTACGTATAGCTTTAAACCTTAATGTTTGGAGCAAATCATGGGTATCGACTTTACTAACCTGCAGCATCATCAACCGATTCAAAAAGTAGTGATCCACTCATTGGATATGGCGTTGTATCAAGTATCGGTAGTAATCAACAATATTGAATACTATGTCAAAGACCCTCGAGGCGAGATCCTCAAAGCCAATAGCCCATTGCATATTCAAAAGCTGTTCGATGATATTGCCTATCACGCAATGGTACTGCGCCATAGCAGTGCTTACGATGAAATGTGCGGTCAGCCGACTCGCCAACAAGATAACACTTTAGAAGTGCCCTACGGCAAAAACGGTTATTACTAATGGTGCTGCGTACTTTTGTTTCAATCGCTGTACTCTGGGTAGAAAGCAAATAACCCCATTAACAGTCTGGTCAATTGCCTCACTATATGTAAATCTGCATAGCATTAGGGACAACAAGGGGTTAGCTGATGAGCGACTTTTTCATATACGCCATCGACTTTTTGACCAGTCTGTTTTTACTGGCGTTGGGCATCATCGTACTGGTGGTGATTTATTTTTATATTGTTGATGTTAATCAGAACAAGCATGCAATTCGTCGAAACTATCCAGTAATTGGTCGGTTTCGTTATTTTTTCGAGCGCCAAGGCGAGTTTTTTCGGCAATATTTCTTCGCCATGGACCGCGAGGAAATGCCGTTCAACCGTGCCGAGCGCAGCTGGGTATACAAAGCGGCGAAAAATGTTGATCGCACCTCCGCATTTGGCTCCACACAAAGCTTAGATCCCGCCGGCACCATTATGTTTATGAATTGTGCCTTTCCCACCTTAGAAGAAGACGCCATTGACCCTGAGCCCATTGTGCTCGGTGAGCAATCTCGCCACCCCTACACCGCGAAGGCGGTGTTTAATATCTCTGGCATGAGTTATGGCGCTTTATCTAAACGCGCCGTGTTGGCGCTATCGCGCGGAGCCCGCCAAGCGGGGTGCTGGATGAATACCGGTGAGGGGGGATTGAGCCCCTATCACCTTGAGGGTGGCGCCGATATTGTCTTTCAAATTGGCACCGCCAAATATGGGGTGCGTGATGAGCATGGTCAGCTCAGTGATCATAAACTCAAGGAAGTGGCGGCCCATGAGCAAGTTAAAATGTTCGAGATCAAAATGAGTCAAGGTGCAAAGCCCGGTAAAGGCGGGATGTTACCTGGGGTTAAGGTCAACGCTGAAATCGCCAAAATTCGTGGCATTCCTGAGGGTAAAGACTCCATTAGCCCGAATGGACATCCGGAAATTAAAAGCGTTAGTGATTTGCTGGATATGATAAACCACGTGCGTGAGGTGACCGGGAAGCCAACGGGATTTAAAGCAGTATTAGGGGAAACTCAGTGGCTTGAGCAACTGGTGGCCCTGATTAAACAACGTGGCGAGCACAGTGCGCCAGATTTTATCACTATTGATAGCGCCGATGGCGGCACTGGCGCCGCCCCTCAACCGCTGCTGGACTCGGTTGGTTTGCCATTGAAAGAGAGCCTGCCTTGGGTGGTCGACTTGCTTGAGCATAATGGATTACGTGGTCGTATTCGTGTCATTGTTTCTGGCAAGTTGATTGTGCCTTCTAAAGTGGCCTGGGCGATTGCCTTGGGCGCTGACTTTGTGGTCTCGGCTCGTGGCCACATGTTTTCCTTGGGGTGTATTCAGGCGCTGCAATGCAACAAAGATACTTGTCCCACAGGGATCACCACCCACAACCCGAAACTGATGAAAGGGCTTGATGTGGTTGATAAAACTCAGCGCGTTGCGAACTACAATAAATATATTCACTATGGCATAGGTCTGATTGCTCACTCTTGTGGAGTGAATAACATACGTGGCCTAAATCGTCAGCATGTGCGTGTGGTGCAAGAAGACGGTTTGTCGCAAACCTTGGATGAGATGTACGCGCATTATAAGTAACGCGTAAAAGGGCGAGCTGCTGACTTTAACCTCTTTTTAACATTACTTCGGTAGGCTGTTTCTTTTAAAGGAACTTTACAACTTACCGAGGATATAATGAAAAAAACATTAAGTGTTATGGTGGCACTGTTCAGTAGCGCGGCCTTGGCTGAGCCCGAGGTGCACTATGAAGCGTGTAAAAAGCGCTTCAGTTATATGGGCACTGATTATCAAGGCACAACCGACAGAAATAATAGCGGTTCGCAATGGTGTTATTTACAAGAAGCCATAGACGGTGCGACATGGGGGCATGTTCGTAATGAAACTATCCCTCAATTTACCACCGTGCAGGGAGAGCGCTGCCAGGCCCCTTCGCAGTATCAAGGCGAATCTTTTTATGGATGTAGCACACGCAATCACAGTGCACCTTGGTGTTATATTGCTGATGGCAGTTGGCAAGAATGCGCGCCAGTGCCGCCACCTGAGCTACTTAAACATACGCAGCCGCAGCAAAGTAAACGTTTAGATCGTATTGCCCTGGGTTCGTGCTTCAAAACCAAGGGCGACATGCCAGAGGCCTTGGCGCGACTGATCTCTCATCAACCTGATTTATTTTTATGGCTGGGGGATAATATTTATGCCGACACCCAAGATATGAAGGTTATGCGGCAAAAATACGACGATAAGAAGCAAAACCCGCATTATCGACAATTTTTGGCTGCACAAATCCCTGTTATGGCGACTTGGGACGATCATGACTTTGGCCGCAACAACGACGGTAAGCATTACCCCAAGCGCGAGCAAGCGCAGCAGGAGTATCTACGTCACTTCGATATCCCCGAAACTGACCCACGTTATCAGCAACAGCAGGGCATATATGAAGCCAAAATGCTTGGCCCCAGCGGTGAGCGTACTCATGTGATCACCCTAGATGCACGCTACTTCCGTTCGCCCACATTTAGCCAATATGGCCAATGCGAGGGTGAGCAAAGTACCATTCTTGGCGAGCAGCAATGGCAGTGGTTAGAGCACCAGCTGCAACAACCGGCTCAAGTCACCTTAATAGCCAGTGGCATTCAAGTGCTGCCACCGTTACACCAACAACGTAGCCGCAGCAGCTATTGTGCTTATGGTGATGGCCAGGCCTTCGAGGACGCGCTCAGCAGTATGCAAGAGCAAACAATGTCAGGAACGAGTTATGAGTCTTGGGCAGAGATGCCAGCTCAACGCGCGAGACTGTTACGCTTAGTTCAGCAAGCCGTGAATGAAGGACGTACCCAAGCTGTTATTTTCTTATCGGGCGACCAACATTGGGGCGAACTGCTACAGAAAAAAATTCCCGCCAGTGCTGAGTATAGCAAAGCGGTCACAGTGTATGAGGTAACGGCCTCTGGGTTTGGGCAAAATTGGCCGTATCATATAGAAAACCCACTGCGTATGCCTATCTATGCAGATCATCAAGGCGACGGTGTTTATCGGCATCAGTGTCAACTGCCGTTTACTTACGCGGGAGTAACTTATCAAGGTTGTATTACTCGAGATCATGATAAGCCGTGGTGTTATACCGAAACCGACGCAAACGGCCAAGGCGTTGCTCAGCAATGGGGAAACTGTGCTGGCAGTGGCGCTCAGATCCCGGGTGGTGAAGTGGGCACGGTGAGCAATAATATTGGCCGCCTCAGTACGGGTAATCGCCATTTTATCAATAAATCGGGCAGCAACTATGGCATGGTTGATATTGACTGGCAGCAACGAACAATTACCTTATCCATTGAAACGGCTGACGAACAAGCGGTTTCTACCATAATAAACTTTTAGATTGAGACTAAATGATGCACAGCGGCAGTTTCCAGTCGCTGCGCATTGCATGGTATTCTTAGCGCTATGAGGCCAATCGCGCCCTGTTTAAAAGGCTAAGTACAATGGATAATCAACCCAATAACCCCCTGCATGGCGTTAAGCTGGAACAAATAGTGACTCGTCTAGTCGAGCATTATGGCTGGCAGGTGCTAGCGCAGCACATCAATATTAACAGCTTTAAGAATGATCCCTCGGTGAAGTCATCACTGAAGTTCTTACGTCGTACGCCTTGGGCGAGAGAGGAAGTAGAGCAGCTTTATATTAAAACCTTCCACACGTGGCCATACAACGCCCAACAATAATGTTGTTCGTGTCCCGATAAGGATTTTGCGCAAGGCGCTAAAAATAGCGTATGGTGAGTGTGAACGACTAAGGATAGGAACATACTCATGACCGAGAAACAGCACTTTATTTTACGGTGGTTAGTGCCTCAGGCTTTGCTGCAAAGTGCCTTGCTGGTGTGGCTGTACTTAGCCGTTGACAATGGCAACTGGCCAGCGCAATCGCCCACCTGGTTGGTGGGTTTAGTTACCCTGACTATCGTCTTTCCTGGATTATGTTACCTGCGATTAGAACGCGCAGGTTGGCGGCGCTTTTTAACTTTAGCCGTGCCCTACTCGCTGTTGTTGAGTGTGTTGGGGATGTATATCGGTGCGCAGCAGCCACAACAAGAGCTCTTTAATAACGACGCGTTGATTGTCACCTTTGTATTATGTGCCTTAATCACCACGTTAAAGCTACTTAATGTAGCCACTTTGTATAGCAGATGCGAGCCGATCACCTATCGGCAGCTGTATGAGCTATCTTGGCAGCATTTTATTCAGTTCAGTTTATGTTGCTTCTTTGCTTTAGCTTTATGGCTTATTTTGCTACTTGGCGGCGAGCTATTCAGCACCATCGGCATTGAAATTTTAGCTGACCTGCTCGATGAACCTTGGGTTAGTATTCCAGTGCTTACCTGTGCGTTTGCTGGGGCTGCTATTGCTCTTAGAAGCATGCTTTCGGCCGTCGAAAATATTGAAAAGCTACTGAAAATTTTAGCCAAATTTTTACTGCCCGTGCTTGCTGTGCTGGCCATTACCTTTATCGCCAGCTTGCCATTTACCGGATTAGAGTCGCTCTGGCGGCTGGAGAACAGCACCTTAATGCTGCTGTGGATGCAAGCGAGTTTGTTGTTCTTCTTTAATACCGTGTACAGCCGAACCGATGCTCTGCCTTACTATCACTGGTGGCGTGGGGGGATGCTATTGGCGCTGCTGACTTTACCGCTATACGCAATGTTGGCACATTACGGCCTGTGGCTGCGCATTGAACAGTATGGCCTGACAGTGAGCCGGGGGTGGGGAGTGCTGATCAGCGCCACCTTGGCATACTTTGCCTTCAGTTACTGCGGGGCTATCATCATCAAGCGCCAGCTATGGCTCATTTGGGTGCACAAAATCAACGTTATCGGCTGCGCCGCATTATTTATGGCGTTGTTGGCGGTCAATTCACCGCTTGCTAATTTGCAACAGCTCAGTGCCCAAAGCCAAGTACACCGATTGCAATCGGGGCAAGTCAGTGCCGATGAGTTTGATGTGTATTACTTTTACAGGGAACTTGGCAAGGCTGGCTTTGAGGCGCTGCAGCAAATACAACAGCATACTGATAATGACTCTCTTAAAGCGCGTATAGTTCGCTTATATGCTAATCGTGATGAACCCAGCGACTTTGAAAAATGGCGGTCACAATGGCTGCAAGGGGTGCGCATTGCCGATGCGGCGAACCAACCTCCTTCCAGCTTGTTACAGTTTATCCATAGCAATAACTTCTACAAATATTATGGCCAGGGGGCTTCTTTGTACCTCATTGCTGCCGATGTGAACCAAGATCAGCAGTTAGAATGGCTATTGCTGCACCAGCAACACAATTATCTGCAAGGGGTGATGTTCACCGAAAACCAGCAACAGCAGTGGCAGAGTTATCACTTGCAGGTGGCCAACGCTACTGACGATGAAGAGCAAATTAAGCAGGCTTTGGCAGCAGGGGAGTTTACTTTAACAGCGCCGCAATGGCAGCATATCGAGATAGGTGGGGCGCGTTTATCGGTGCCAGTAAATATCTATGAGCAACAGGAGTAACGATGTCGAAACTAACCGTCGCTTTGCTACAGCATGACATTCACTGGTTGGACGTAGAGGCAAACCTCGAACACTTAGCGGCGCAGCTGCAATCGCTACCAGAGGTTGATTTAATCTTGCTGAGTGAGACCTTTGCCACTGGATTCGCTGTCGCCGAACCAAATGTGGAGCGTCATAGCGAGCGCATTATTGCTTGGCTTAAAGACCAGGCCCAGCGCCGCCAAGCGGTTTTGTGTGCCAGTGTTATTAGTGCCGACGAGACAGGCAAGTTTAACCGCCTATATTGGGTGCAGCCCAGTGGCGAGCTGGATTATTACGACAAACGCCATCTATTTTGCTTAGGCAAAGAGGGTGAGCACATGGACGCCGGCACAGCGCGCAAGGTGTTCACCGTAAAAGGGGTCAGAGTCCTTCCTCAAGTATGTTATGACCTGCGTTTTGGCGTATTCCAACGTAACCGTAATGATTATGATGTGATGGTTAATATTGCTAATTGGCCAGCTGCTCGGCGCGATGCCTGGGATACGTTATTAAAAGCCCGGGCCATAGAAAACCAGTGTTACGTGTTAGCGGTCAACCGGGTTGGTGAAGATGGTCAAGGTGTTGAGCACAATGGCGGCACCGCAGCTTATCGCTTCGATGGCAAGCAGCTCGCTTATGGCGAGGATAATAAGGCCCAGACGATTACGGTTACCTTGGATTTAGCGCAGTTAGAGGACTATAAGGAATCCTTTCCCGCATGGCAGGATGCGGATGACTTTGAGCTCAATTTGTAAACCCCTGGCCACGGCATAATCACTTTTAAGCTGCTAGGCTAAGAGGATTAGCAATAACAAGGAGGTGTGCGGTGACTCAGATTACTCTTTTCACCTACGACTGGGTGCCAGAACTACCGCGCGGCTATGTGCGTGATTTGCGCGTACGTTGGGCATTAAAAGAAGCCGGTCTTGATTACCGCGTTGCCACTGTGGCATTTAAAAATAGAAGCGCTGAGCATTTTACCCGGCAACCGTTTGGGCAAATTCCCTGGCTCGAAGATGGCGAGCTGTCGGTGTTTGAAAGCGGCGCTATCTTGTTACATCTCGGCGAGAAAAGTACCGCACTGATGCCCAGTGTCGCCAGCGAACGGAGCAAGGTGATTGAATGGGTTTTTGCGGCGTTAAACTCGGTTGAAGCCGCTAGTTTACCCTGGTCTATTTACCAGTTCTGTGGTGATAGCAATGACACCCCAGCCCGACAACAGTTGGACGCCTTTTTACGCGCTCGACTGACGCACATGGAGCAAGTGTTGACGCAGCGGCAGTGGTTGGCCGCCGACTTTTCTATCGCCGATATTTTAATGGCCGATGTACTGCGGTTAGTGGCGCGCTTTGACGCCTTGGCTGAGTTTAAAGCCTGTAATGCGTACCTTCAGCGGGCCTGTGCTCGGCCCGCATTTGAGGCGGCACTGCAAGAGCAACTAGCTCAGTATGGAGAGCCTTCTGCAGATCAACCCAAGGCTTAATCAACGCCATGAAGAACTGGTATAATCGTTATTCGATTATTAGTTCTGAGCTGGTATGTTGATTTTACCTGTGCTTTTAGCGGGCGGTAGCGGTACTCGTTTATGGCCGTTATCGCGCCAAGACCGTCCAAAACAATTCTTATGCCTCGATGGTGAGCATTCACTGTTACAGCAAGCAGCACTGCGAGTACAGCATCACTGCTTGCTGCCACCGCTGGTGGTGTGCAACGCCGAACATCGATTTATGGTCGCGCAGCAATTACTCGAAGTAGGGGTTGACCCCTGCGCCATTATTCTCGAGCCACAGAGCAAAAATACTGCCGCAGCGGTGGCTATTGCCGCACTGTGGGCACAGCAACATTATCCCGATGCGAGCTTATTTGTGACCCCGGCGGATCATGCGATAGCTAATCCCGCGTGTTTAATTGAGCGTTTACCGGCGTTAGCGCAGCACAGTGAGCAGGCGCTACTTACGTTCGCCATTGAACCCACGCGCGCCGCAACAGAATATGGCTACATTTTAAAAGGTAAAGCCGCAGAACAGGCGAGCAATCTATTTCATGTACAGCACTTTAAGGAAAAGCCCTCGTACGCGCTAGCGCAGCAGTATATCGAACACGGGAATTACTACTGGAATTCCGGCATGTTTATGTTTACCAGTGGCTGTTTTGTGCGAGAGCTAGAGCAACACCAACCACAGATGATGGCTGCGCTGCGCAAAGCGGCGCACTTTCACAGCGATCTTGATTTTGTTCGTGTCGATGCCGACGCCTGGCAACACGTGCCCAGTGACTCTATTGATTATGCTCTGCTGGAGCATAGCGAACAGGTGCTCACTTGCCCGTTGCCACTGCAATGGGCCGACCTAGGCAGCTTTGCGCAAGTATGGCAACACACAGAGCAAGATCATCAGGGCAATGCGGTGATTGGTGAGGCGGTGCTGCAAGATAGTCATAACAACTTAGTGGTGACTGACGAGCATCAGGTGGTGGCGACCTTAGGAGTGCATGATTTGGCAGTAGTGCAAAGCGGTGATACCACCTTGGTGGCAGCCAAATCGCAGCTGCACACTATGCCAGCTCTACTTAGCCAAGTCAGTGAGCAATACCCACAGCGACGTTTGCGTCACCGCCAAGTATTTCGACCTTGGGGCAGCTACGAGGTGCTCAATGAGGGGCCAGGTTTTAAAGTAAAGCACATTATGCTTCATGCTAAGACGCGACTATCTTTGCAGCTACATCAGCATCGCGCTGAACACTGGGTGGTTGTTAGCGGCACTGTGCTGGTGGAGATTGATGGCCAGCAAAGCCAGCTCAGCGCTGGACAATCAACCTTTATCGCTGCGGGACAAAAACACCGCCTGAGCAACGCCTCAAACACTGTCGCGCGGGTGATTGAGGTGCAAAGCGGTGCATACCTTGAAGAAGATGATATCGTCCGTTTTGATGATGATTATGGCCGCTAGACTTGGGCGCGCATTGATTTAAGGTACAGCTCTAAGCTTTGTTGCCATAACTCAAGGCAATCGCTTAGGTGAGTATCTAGCGGCTTATCCTCAAGCAATCGCCGTTCAATTTTCTTTAACGCCATGCCGTAGCGATTAAACCCGAGTTGCAAAGCTGTGCTGGCTTGGCGGTGTAACACTTTGATGCACTGCTCTTTATCACTGGCCATAAGCTGCTGGCAACGCAGCAGTTTATTACGGGCTGAAAGCACGAACTCATTATAAATAGAGGTCAGCTCTTGCTCTTCAAAGGTATTGGCCATTTGCTCTGCGGCGGTTTCATCGTAGAGCACATCTTTAAGCTCAACACTCAAATTAGGTGCTTGACTGGACTGCGAGTCACTTAACGCTTGGCGCAGCTTTTCTTGTTTTATAGGTTTGCCGACAATGTCTTTGATCCCCAAGGCCAGGTATTCTTTCACTTCATCGGGGCTGAGGCTGGCAGTGAAGGCTAAAAACGGCGTACGATGATTGCGATGGTCGATATTCTTCAAGCGTCGGATCACCTCTTGGCCGCTTAAGTCGGGTAAATTCATGTCCAATAACACCACATCAAAATGATACTGCTGCATCAGTTCAATGGCGCTATGGCCATCGGTAGCGAGCTTCACTCGATGCTCGTCCTCGGCCATAAACTCTATGGCAATCTTTTGGTTAAGGTCGAGATCTTCTACTAACAACACATCAAGGCCGGTGAGGTAATGGGTCGTTTGCGGACGTTTCTCAACGAGGCTAAGCTCGCCCACAGTTAAGCGCATATCAAAGCTAAAGGTACTGCCTTTGCCAACTTCACTATCAATAATAAGCTGGCTGCCTAAGTGTTCCAGCAGCCGGCTGGTGATTGCTAAGCCCAGGCCAGAGCCGCCCTTGAGTTTACCGGCGCTACTTTGTACATAGGGTTCGGTTAAATACTGAATTTCTTCTTGTTCTATGCCGGGGCCTGAATCAATAACGCTAAAGCGTAGGGTGTGTTCTTCTTGGCCTTCACGCAATAAATCTACCTGTAGAATCACTTCACCTCGGTCGGTAAATTTGATGGCATTACCTACTAGGTTAATCAGTACCTGTCGTATCTTTTGGTGGTCGCAGTAATAACAGGCTTGTCGCGGCAAGTTAAAGTTCAACTCAAACTTGACCCCTTTTTGCTCTGCCAGCGGGCTTAGCAACAAACACAGGTTATTAATCCAAGTGCGTAACTCTACGTCTTCTTCAAAGAGGGCTTCATCACTTTGGTCCAAGCTCGCATACTCAAGGACTTTATCAATGAGTAAGTTAAGCGACTCGGCTGAGTTGATAATGGCTTCACAATAGGGTTTGTTTTTGGGGTTATTGGATTGGTTCATGATCAATTGCGCACTGCCTAATATGCCATTGAGTGGGGTGCGAATCTCATGACTGACGGTAGATAAAAACAGGCCACGAATTTCTAAATCTTTCTGCGCCTTGGCTGTGAGTTGATTAAGGTTTAGCTCGCGACGCTCGTTACAGAATAACGCCAAACCAGCGGCGTAGAGCATCGGCGCTAGCACGCCATTAATTAGCAGCGTCATACTAAACCAATCGTTACGGATCAGGCTGAAGCGGTCGATATCGCCAATCCAAATTGTGCGGGCGCTGAATATGCCTAAGCACATCACTAAGGCAATTAAATACACCAAACTGGCACTGGGGTATTTATGTCGTCCGTAGCGAATAACAATGTAGGTTAGACACAGTGCTTCAGCAATATGTTGTAAGTCAGACAATAACACCCTAGTACGTAAGTTACTGTCGAAGAACATAAAATAGGTAAAACCAAGGAGTAAAAAGGCGCTAACGAAAATAAATAAGGTGGTAACAAAACCTTTGTAATCTAAAAAACGGCTGATGGCTAACACATGAATAATGGAGCCGAGCATAAAGCTAATGTTAGCCAGTACCACTAACGCCTGTGAGCCCACATCAACGGTGCTCTTTAACGCGAACAGTAAAATCGCCAATAACAAGCACACGGGATAAAACACGTACAAGCCAATACCGACAAAATTACGGTTGGCCCGCCAGGTAATAAAGTTCAACAGCGCCATAACAAATACGGCAGCGGCACTGGTGTAAAAAAGGGCTTTTGCGTCGAGCATCAACAAGTTAAAAGTTTACGTTAGATAGCCACTACTATACGCAAAATTCACTCGATGGCCATGCGAAAAGTCACAACTCATCCGTGGTTATGGTGCTAGTCGTACTGCTTTTGTAAATAGCCCATGGTTTTAAGTTTGTGTCCGACCTTCACGATTTCGTCTAATGCTGGAATAAGTTCTTGGCCAAGCTCGGTCAGCTCATACTCCACCGAGGGCGGAGAGGTATCACGTACATGGCGAACAATAACGCCGCGCTCTAATAGCTCAGTTAGGCGAGTTGAAAGTACCTTTGCCGAAATCGGTGGGATATCAATTCGCAGCTCATTAAAGCGGCGCGGTCCAGCGCGTAAACACCAAATTACATTGGGCGCCCAGGCACCGGAAATGACCGCCATACATTCTGTAAGCATGCAGGGTTGGGGTGGTTTAGGGCTTTTATTCAGCCTAACTTTCAATGACATAAGAGTGACTAAGTTTCTGTGCGGTAACCCAATTCTAGCACCAAATGCGTGGTTACTTCTAGTAATCTAATTTCTAATGGATATTATCTAAAGCTCCACAAGGACAACAACAGGAATACCGTGAAATGAAGCTTTACTACAAACCTGGCGCCTGCTCTATGGCCTCGCATATTATCCTCAATGAGCTCGAGGTCGACTTTAAACTTGAGCGTGTTGATACCGATAAAGGTCAAACCGAGACAGGGGGTAACTACAGCGAAATTAATAGCAAGGGCTATGTGCCTGCGCTGGCCGTTGATAACCAAAAAATACTGACCGAAAATCCTGCCATTCTTGAGTATTTAGCCGATCTAAAACCACAGCTGGAGCTTGCCCCGAGCATTGGCACATGGCAGCGCTATCAGCTTCGTGAGCAGCTTGCTTACCTAAGCTCTGAGTTGCATAAGAGCTTTAGCCCCTTTTTCTCAGGAGCTGAGCTGACAGCCACACAGCGCCAGGCGGCACAGACGAAAATTGGCAAATGTCTCGCACCGATAGAAGCTCAGTTAAGTACTGGCAGCTTATATTTGCAAGGCGATACCTTTACCGTGGCTGATGCCTATGCCTTTGTCATTATTAACTGGTCACAGTTTATTGGCTTTTCTCTGACGCCATGGCCTGCCATTAATGCCTTCTGGCAGCGAGTTAATGCTCGTGCAAGTGTGCGCAAAGCGATGCACACCGAAGGGCTGGTGTCTGAGCAGGTCCCCTCATGAAGCAGTTGCCAGAAATTACTGCGTTGTTGCAACGCTACTTCGATACCTTGTACCACTGCGACTTGCAGAAATTCGATAGCGTTTTTCATCCCCAAGCTATTTATGTGAGCGCAGATAAGCAACCTTTGCTGTATCGCGATATGCCTACTTATCGTGAGGTGATCGCTCAGCGTACATCGCCCGCTTCTTGCGGTGAGCAGCGTCAAGACAGCATAGATGCAATAGAGCTGCTTGGCGATAACACTGCACAGGCTAGGGTGCGTTGCTCTATCGGTGCTCAGGACTATGTTGATTTATTGTCACTGGTACGCAGTGCTGGACAGTGGCGCATTATTGCAAAAGTATTTCATATTATTGATAAGTAAGGAGAAGGATATGCCCTATGTGAATATTAAAGTAACGCAAGAGGGAGTCACCCAAGCGCAAAAATCAGCCTTAATAAAAGGGGTTACCGAGTTACTGGTTGAGGTATTAAATAAATCCCCAGCGACTACTATGGTGGTGATTGATGAAGTCGAACTCGACAGCTGGGGTATTGGTGGCCTGCCGGTCGAGCAATACCGACGAGCAGCGCTTGAATAGCCTGGCCCGGCACATTAATACGTAGCCCTTGCGCTAGTAATGGTGCATCTTACCCTTACAAGGTATGCTACCTTGTAAGGTCTTACTAATATGTTGTTATGAGGCAGCCGACAACCCTCGGATTTACTAGTAATGCTAAAAATTACTAGTAACTTTGAGTTCCCCTATGCTATTGTTTTCTTACTGGACAACTTTCGAGGAAGCAAACATGGGTAAGGAAAATACTGGACTAATGGCACAGCCAAAAGTTAATACAGTAAACACATTGCGCAATCTAGCCAATGCAATCGAAGCTGGTGAAATCCGAGATTACAGCTTACAACAAGGTAGCGATGGTTCAATTACGGTTAAAGCTGATTCCAAAGATGGTAAGTCTCGTTTGATCCAAACTAGTCAAACTATGGATGGTTATAGCTCAGTTTCAACCGAACATGTTGAAAAAATGCCACCTAAAAAGAGACGTAAAGTTGTCTTGAAAATGGCTAAAGAGGGTAAGACTCAAACTGAGATCGCTGAAAAAACGATTGTTTCTCAGAAAACAATTTCTAATGATATTGCAAAGTTGAAAGAACAAGGCAAGTTGTAGTTTCAGCCTCATAACAATCTGTTTAAGAGTGATTCGCAACGCTTGGCATTTGTGCTATGCGTTGCGTTTTGTGTTTAAGGTGGTATGCGGGAGCTTCGGTATTGCGTTGCTCACACCTTAACAGGACGTTAAGCGACAACAGTGATATCTCAACTTATGGATGACTTATTTCAAATTATGGATACGTTTTTTTCGGCATTATCTGGCTGCGCCGCTGCCATTGCAGCTTACTTCTCATTCCAAGCTATAAAAGAAGCCAAAAAGCATGTATTTCTAACTAAAAAAAATGATGTAGCAACGAATATCAATTTCTTATACAGAAGGTTCCAGCTCGAATATGAGACTTTCTATATTTCCAAGTATTTAGGTAATCAGGAAATTATCGTATCTTCTAAATATTTCGTAGATGAAACGTTGTTCGAAAAGTTTATCGAACTTTTTCAGAAGTTACATAGCTTAGAGCATAAATCTAAGTCCGGCGCTGAAATAAGCGGCCTACTAAACGAAGTAGATCAACTATTTAAAGACATACTTCCAAGCAAGAGGCTTGATGAATAACTCTCGCCTAACAAAAAATTAAGTCACTCACTTCGTTCTTTGAGAGGCATGCATGTGGGCTGCTTCGCAGTATATTCCACGCGCCTACGACTCTTATTTAAAAGTTAACTTTCTTACAGAGGAATTAAGTAAGCACCGAATATTGTTGATTGTGGCTGCGATGTTCGTAGCTTCACTTATGGTCGCTCCGGTATCAGGGTTTGTTTTCATCATTCATTGGCATAGTAAGCAATTAGCCGAGTCTTTGAATCATAAGTAAGGCGTTAGAGCCGCAGGGAGTTGTAGTGAAAAGTTTAGTTGCCTTTATAGTTTTGTTTTGGAGTGTATTTGCCACTGCGAGTGACACGATTCAGTGGGGTAATTTAGCAACGATCGATCAAGAATCTATTCGATTAAAAGCTAAGGAATATATCCACAACGCTATGCCTGAAATTAGAGGTGTTGAGGTTAAGTTAATTAATGTCAGTGCTAATTACGACTTCAGATACAAGCGTTCGACTATGCAAGTCATGTTCATGCATTCAATGTCTTTTGTGGAGGGTGAAGGTAAAGAGCAAGTTGTTTATGTTGGTGACAAACCACAAGTCATTAAAATGAATAAGATACAGTACGTTTTTATAGACTTTAAAGGAAATGGTGAGGCCACCCAACATAGAGTTGAGCAAGTTCCTTTTCATGGCTCTAAACAAGTATTTATGGAAGAGTTCAGTAGATTCTAATATCACCCATTAGTGCGAAGCGCTGAGACAACACCTTACAGGTTCTCACAAAAGCTCTCCATGCGTGTCTATCTCCGCTAAAGCCGCCATTGGGTAAATAAATTTTACCGACAAAAAAGCCGGCAATAGCCGGCTTTTTTGATATTAGCGATTAGCGTAATTCATTGGGCATGTTAGTTTGAGCCCAAGATAATAGCTCCACACGGTTACGACACTTGGTCTTACGAAACGCACTGTATAAGTGGGTTTTAACCGTATGCGGGCTGATATTTAAGTCTTCGGCAATTTCTTTGTTCTTAGCGCCTTTACTCATTAACGCGACGATGGCTTTCTCGCGCTTGGTCAGCTTCACCGGCTCAATATCACCTTCGGTGAGTTTGTGCAGCGAATCTTTATTAAATTGCAGCATGCGGTTCAGCACGTTACACATAACATCACGGCGATACCACAACTGGTTTTCTTGAAGTAAGCGAATGCCTTTCATCATCACATCGGCATTATCTGTGGTGTAAAATACGCCACGAATACCACTTAGTAGCGCCCGATTAGCGAGCTCTGGATTCTCATCTAGATTGAACAGCACAATGTCACATTCCACTTTTAAATTGACTAAGTGCTCTTTTAAGCGACTCCACGCATCGTCTGATGATGTTTCGATAAATAAGTAAGTGGTGCCAGGCTTAACCTGAGCAACGTCGGTGCCTTTATGGACTTCGAGTCCCTGTGTACGCAGAAGTGGCTCAAGGACATTGACGCCTATTTGGTTGATGGGGTCTTGTTCAAGTAATAGAAAGACAGTCTTACTCATTGTGGTTAGCGGCTCTTTTACATTATTGCCACTATCGTATCATGGAGCTCACTTCTTTTGTATTAGGTGGCTCAGAATTATTAGTGAAAAAAGATTAATAATCTTCAACTTCCGGGTATATACAGGCAGAATGCAAGGTACAGGGCAGTGGAGCCAATGATAACACCTTCTTTACCTCTGCCCATATTTGTTAACCTTATAAAAGATAAGCGAAAGTTATACTTTTTTCTTATCCTGATAAGGAGGCCAACCCATTTCTTTGCCGGCCAGCATGTGCAAATGAATGTGGTAAACAGTTTGTCCGCCATGATCATTGCAATTCATTACTACGCGATAACCTTCATCTGCAAAGCCTTGTTCTTTAGCTAGTTTTGCAGCAACAACATACAAATGCCCGACTGTGGCGGCATGTTCGTCGGTAATATCGTTAATGGTGGCTATCGGGGTTTTTGGGATAATAAGCACATGGAACGGCGCTTGGGGATTAATATCTTTAAATGCTAAAGCATGTTCGTCTTCATACACGATATCTGCTGGAATTTCGCGGTTAATAATCTTACTGAAAATGGTTTCTTCACTCACGGTGTGGTCCTTATCTTTTCATGGATGAGCCAGTAATGACAAAGAAAAGCAGAAGTGTCAAACTGAAGCTTAATCCATTTGCTAACAAGGAAATGACTATGTGGAAGAAAACGATAATGACCAGCCTAATAACACTGGCTTTGGCCCCTCAGGTGCAGGCCGAGATGGTGTACTTCCCTGAGGAAATTATTCCGTTACAGGTGGATGATAAAGAGATAGAGCAGTCATTTTTCTCAACGGTCGATGAATTGGAGTTAGCCCCAGGGCAATACCGCTTGAAGCTGCAATACAGCGATTTGTATGAAAGTGGGTTTGATGATCATCAAGTGGTGGAGTCAGAACCATTTTGGGTAAATTTAGAGGTAAAAGCGGGCGAGGATTACGATGTGATCTTTGAGCGTGCCAGTAATGCCGCAGCGGCCGAGCTTTATGCCGAAGCACCGACAGTGCGTTTACAGGCGCGGGGGCAAAAATTAGCGGCGCCGATGGCTTCTGTTGCGCCAGCTGAGGCACCACAGGTGAAGACGGTAGTCAGCGCCAATAACCCTGATAAAGAGAGCCTTGAAGCGGCCCAAGTTGTGGTTAATAACAACGTCAGTGCTGCGGCTATGCTGGACTTTTGGTGGCAGCAAGCCAGTGCGCAAGAGCGCCAAGCTTTCTTGGAGAAAGTAAAAGCAAACCAACAATAGTAAAACTAGCATCGTTGTTACAAGTACAAAAAAGGGCGAGATTTCTCGCCCTTTTTGCAACGTTTAAACTGGCCAAGCCCAGTTACTTGAATAAGGCGTCGATCGTACCTTGTGCTAAGGGGTGATAGCCTGGGCGTGCGCCCTGATAAACGTCATACGCCCAGTCGCGCTTACCGTTAGCGATAAGTGCTTTGTATAAGGGCACAATGAGTTTACGGCGGCCAATGCTGCTCAAGTGCTGGTCTAATGCAGGGTAAATCGCTTCATAACCATTGCCTACCGCTAACATAAACCATGCAAACGCCACTTCTTTATTTGTCGATGCCGTGAGGTTGAACTGTGCGTCTAGCTCTGCCATTTTATCATTGTTTAAATCACGCGGCAGATTGTTCAAAAAGTGCAACCACTCGTGCACAGTCCAGTCAGCCGTTGGCAAGTCGCTGAGCTGCTTATCGCCTGCTAGCCAAGCTTGAGTGTGTGCATCTACTTTATCAAACACGTCAGAGGTAGGGTTAGGCGCATCGGCGGGTAACCCTGGCTGGTAAATCCACTCTTTTGCTTTTTCTAAGCTGACCACTCCAGGGTGGGCCTTTAATAAATGCTTGTCTAAGTAGGCTACAAACTCGTCGGTAGTCACAGATTGGAAAGCGTGATCGCTAAAATATTGCTTCACAAAGGTATCGAAGGTGTCACGACCAAATTGCTGCTCCAAGTAGATAAGGAACAATTGACCTTTGGTGTATGGCACTGAGCTAAAGGCATCGTCTGGGTCACGGCCGTTTAGCTTTAAGTTTAGGCGCGTATCGGGAGCGTCAATGGTTTTTAGTTGAGCGCGTAACCCGGCGCTATCCAGAGCTTGCTCCATCACTGCGCGCTCGCGGCCAAATACCTCTTCCATGATGCGGTTTTCCACATACGAGGTGAAACCTTCGTTAAGCCATAAATCTTCCCAAGTCGCGTTCGTTACCAGGTTACCAGACCATGAGTGGGCCAGCTCATGAGCGATAAGGTTCACTAAACTCTTATCACCGGCGACAACGGTTGGGGTGATAAAGGATAGGCGCGGGTTTTCCATACCACCAAACGGAAAGCTTGGTGGCAGCATGAGTAAGTCGTAGCGGCCCCATGCGTATTCACCGTACATACCTTCGGTTTTATCAATCATCGCCTGAGTGTCATTAAACTCGGCGACTGACGCATCAAGAATTTGAGGCTCAGCAAAAATAGCGGTTTGATGCGACATTTCCTTGTATTCCAGGTTACCGGCACCGATAGCGATCAGGTAGGGAGGAATGGCCTGCGGCATATCGAAGAAATAATCGCCGTCTTTAATGAAAGCCCCGGTATTGTCGGCACTCATTACTGCACGCACATTTTCTGGTGTTTCAATGCGGGCGCTGTAGGTTACGCGCATCGCTGGCGTGTCTTGAACTGGGATCCAGCTACGGGCATGGATAGCTTGCGATTGGCTATACATGAACGGCTGGGTTTTGCTCGCAGTTTGCTCTGGCGTAAGCCACTGCAAGCCAGAAGCTTGTGGCAAGCTGTTGTAGTAAATTCGTACTTTAGGAGCCTGCTTTGCGAAGCGAATAGTCAGCTTGGCGCCTTTAACATCGTTGCGCTGGGCTAAGGTAAAGTCTGCTTTATGCCATTTGCCTTGGTTGTCTTCATAAATAACGCGATCAATTTCCAAATCGCGAGTATCAAGCACCAAGGTGCGCGCACTTTTATCTTTCCACTCAAGGCTATGTTCCACAAAGCCTTCAAGTTGTTTGTCGGCGAAATCAACATCTAAGTCTAAAAAAAGGTGAGTTGAGACAACTTCATCCAAGTTGGCATAGGTGTGTTCATCTTGGGCTGCTAACGCATGCTGGCTTAAGCCTGCCATGGCCAATGCCAAAGCGAGTGGTTTTAATTTCATAGTATCCTCAGACCGAGCGAAATAAGAAGAACTCGTTATACCAGATCTCAACCAGCACTGACAGCTATGTCAGACGAGCTCCTTGGGTTACACTAGCTTTGCCTTAAGTAATAAATTAATGACAAGAGAGTGCCTTTTGCCTGCATTACAAAGCCTTCATACTTTTGCCCTTGCGGCCCAGTGCCAACAACTGTTGATTGTCGAAGAACCTGAACAGTTGCATGATATTGATTTTACGCAGCCGTTTTGCGTGCTGGGTGAGGGCAGCAATACTATTTTTACAGCCCCGTATCAGGGTAGCGTGGTGTTAATTGCCAACAAAGGCTTGGTAATAGAAGAGCATAACGATGCGTGGCTACTGCATTGTGAAGCAGGTGAAAACTGGCATCAGCTGGTGCAGCAAAGCTTAGCCTTGGCAATGCCAGGGTTAGAAAACTTAGCACTGATCCCCGGGACCGTGGGCGCAGCACCTGTGCAGAATATTGGGGCCTATGGTGTTGAATTGGCACAATTTGTAGATTACGTTCAAGGTTACGATATTACTGAGGGTTGCTTTCACACTTTGCGTGCTGAGGGGTGTGAGTTTGGCTATCGCGATTCGATATTTAAACATGCCTTAAAAGAGCGTTTTATTATTACTCGGGTGGGTTTGCGGTTACCGAAAGCGTGGCAGGCAAATACCAGTTATGGGCCATTGCAAGAGCTGTATCAACCCACAGCACAACAAATTTTTGAGCAAGTGGTCGCTGTGCGCCAAAGTAAACTCCCTGACCCCTATCAACTAGCTAATTCAGGCAGCTTTTTTAAAAACCCAATTTTGCCGCGCCAACAAGTGACTAGTCTTCGACAACGCTACCCCCACATGCCCTGTTACGATGTGGATAACGAGTACCAAAAAGTAGCGGCGGGCTGGCTAATTGAACAAGCAGGGCTAAAAGGTTACTGCATTGGTGATATTGCTGTGCACGATAAGCAAGCTTTAGTTTTGGTGAATCGTGGCACGGGCACCGCAGAGCAACTTACGGCAATGATTCAACATATTCAGCGCACTATCTTGGCGCACTTTGGCATTGCTTTGGAGCATGAAGTGCGATTGCTGGGCGCACAAGGTGAAATCCATGTGGAGGCTGACAATGAAAGCGCCTGATGGCAATAAACTGGCTATATTGGAGCGTCTCAATCAAGGACGCTTTTTGTCTGGTCAAGTGCTAGGGGACGAACTGGGCATAAGCCGCGCTGCAGTTGCCAAACATATCCACTCGCTGCAAGAAATGGGCATCGACATTTATAAGGTCAATGGTAAGGGTTACCGTATTAGCCGACCATTAAGCTTATTATCTCAACCAACAATTACCGAGGTGTATGAGCAATTACAAAGGCAGGCGGGGCGCTTCGAAGTACAACCGATTATCGATTCTACCAACAGTGAGCTTATGCGCCGTATCCAGGCGAATAGCCTTGAGCCTGATACGGTATTAGTGGCGGAAATGCAGCGCCAAGGCAAAGGGCGTCGCGGTAGAGTGTGGCAATCGCCCTTTGCGGCGAATTTATATTACAGTTACTACTGGCGCTTAGACGATGGCATGCATGCTGCAATGGGGCTGTCTATTGCCGTCGGCTTGGCCATTTATGACTGCTTAAAAGCGCTTTATGGCTTAGAAGTACAGTTAAAGTGGCCGAATGATGTGTTGGTCGCTGGGCGAAAATTAGCCGGAGTATTGGTTGAGCTTGACGGCACCGCCGAGGGGCCCTGTCACTTGGTGATTGGTATCGGCTTGAATGTCAGTATGCCCGACAACGCGGCTCAGCATATCGACCAACCTTGGTGTGACCTTAACGAATTTACGACCGAATTAGACAAAAACCAACTAGTGGCGGCGTTGACTTGCTTCTTACAAAAACGCTTATATCAGTATCAGCGTCAGGGGTTAACGCATATGCATCAGCAATGGAATGATGTGCATGCGTTTGCCGGTCAATGTGTGGAGTTGAGCTCTGGCAACAACCATTGGCGCGGAATTTGTGAGGGCATTGATGAACAGGGCGCGGTGGTGATCCGTGTTGATGGCCAGAGTAAGCGCTATTTTGGTGGCGAAATCAGTTTGCGAGCGACGACATGAAACTATTAGTAGATGCTGGTAATTCGGCAGTAAAGCTAATGTTGGCCACAGAGCAAAGTGAGCTCAGTGCTGTGGGGCTGCAAGAAGTGCCTTGGTCACACGTGGAGGAGGTGCTGGTGTCGGCGGTTGCTGAATCCAGTGCGCTGACTCAGGTGCTGGCATTGGCGGCAGCGCAAGGCAAGCAAGTGCACTACGCTCGCGTGAGTGGCCATTGGCAGCAGTTGCAGTGCGCTTATGAGAACCCCAATACCTTGGGAATTGACCGCTGGTTGGCGGTGATCGCCGGTTACAGTGAAAACCCGCAAGGCGAGACTGTGATTGTGGATGCGGGCACAGCGCTGACGATTGATGTGGTAAACAGTGAACACCAACATTTAGGTGGCTATATCTTGCCTGGTCTCGATCTTACCGAGCACAGTATTGTTAGTCGCGCACAGAAAGTGTTCAGTGTTGATGGCTTGCGTCGCCATATCAGTCCTGGGCGCTCGACACCCAGCGCAGTAAAAAATGGTGCCTTGCTCAGTGCTTTGGGAGCCGTGGAGTATGTTCTTTCACATTATTGTCATGGCGATCAGGCGCAGTTATATATAACTGGCGGTGATGGTTTAGCGTTACATAACCACCTGAAGGCAAGTGTGTATCGGCCGCATTTTGTTTTTGAAGGCTTACTTAAGTGGCGAATTGGTGCGCAAACTGTTTAAAAACCCGCAGTTCTGCGCGAATATTGAACGTTTAAGCACGAAACCGTAACTTTTTTTGATTTTATAGTTGCATCACTCAAAACCATGCCTTAGAATCTCGCCCCGTACTAAAGCAGTGCCGACTTAGCTCAGTTGGTAGAGCAACTGACTTGTAATCAGTAGGTCATCCGTTCGACTCGGATAGTCGGCACCATTTTCCTCAACTTGGAAAGGCTTTAGAAAGAATTTTAGCGTGGAGGGGTTCCCGAGCGGCCAAAGGGATCAGACTGTAAATCTGACGGCATTGCCTTCGCTGGTTCGAATCCAGCTCCCTCCACCACTTTTATTCTTGACGGTTAGAGGTAGTTAAGAACAGGTTCCTAAAAGCGGGCATCGTATAATGGCTATTACCTCAGCCTTCCAAGCTGATGATGCGGGTTCGATTCCCGCTGCCCGCTCCAGTTTTTCTGGTGTGCTGATATAGCTCAGTTGGTAGAGCGCACCCTTGGTAAGGGTGAGGTCGGCAGTTCAAATCTGCCTATCAGCACCAGTCCCTGACTTTTCCTGAATTACTCCCTTTGATTTGTCTAAAAAATATTCAATAATTGAAGAATTGAATTGACCGGCGCTTGCGTCGATCGTTTGATATGTAATCTAGATACACAAAAACTTATAGGTTCCGTCATGGCAAAAGAAAAGTTTGAACGTTCGAAACCGCACGTAAACGTAGGTACAATCGGCCACGTTGACCACGGTAAAACAACTCTAACTGCAGCGATCACTAACGTACTAGCAAAAGTATACGGTGGTGTAGCACGTGATTTCGCACAAATCGATAACGCTCCAGAAGAGCGTGAGCGTGGTATCACAATCGCAACTTCACACGTAGAGTACGACACTCCGACACGTCACTATGCACACGTTGACTGTCCAGGACACGCTGACTACGTTAAAAACATGATCACAGGTGCTGCACAGATGGACGGCGCGATCCTAGTAGTTGCGGCTACTGACGGTCCTATGCCACAAACACGTGAGCACATCCTACTATCTCGTCAGGTTGGCGTACCTTACATCATCGTATTCATGAACAAATGTGACATGGTTGATGACGAAGAGCTACTAGAGCTAGTAGAAATGGAAGTACGTGAACTACTTTCAGAGTACGACTTCCCAGGTGACGACCTACCACTAATCCAAGGTTCAGCTCTTAAAGCGCTAGAAGGCGAGAAAGAGTGGGAAGACAAGATTGTAGAGCTTGCAGAAGCACTAGATTCTTACATCCCAGAGCCAGAGCGTGACATCGATAAGCCATTCATCATGCCTATCGAAGACGTATTCTCAATCCAGGGTCGTGGTACAGTAGTAACTGGTCGTGTAGAAGCGGGTATCATCAACGTGAACGACGAAGTTGAAATCGTAGGTATC